>JACZQQ010000089.1 GCA_022545645.1 Acidobacteriota bacterium
ACTATGAAATGAAATGGTTTGTTCAACAACAGGAGGGAAACAATGACCTTAAGTGACAAGCAACTCGAAATGTGTGAGACCAGCCAGTGGGATTTCTCCGATCTTAATGCTCTATTTCTCAATTGTACTCTGAAAAAGACACCCGAAATGTCCCATACTCAAGGCCTCGTCGAGATTTCTAAGGCCATCATGGAGAAAAACGGCGTTTCCGTGGAGGTTGTGCGCCCCGTCGACTACAACATTGCCTATGGAGTCTATCCGGACATGACGGAGCAGGGCTGGGAGCAAGATGATTGGCCCCAGATTTACGAGAAGGTCAAGGTAGCAGAAATACTGGTGATCACGTCCTCGATTTGGCTGGGTGAAAAGACTTCAGTGTGTACCAAAACCATTGAGCGGCTCTATTCCAATTCCGGGGATCTGCATGAAAACGGGCAGTACATTTTCTATGGTCGTGTCGGGGGTTGTCTGATTACAGGCAACGAAGACGGAGCCAAGCACTGTGCCATGAACATTCTCTATTCCCTCCAGCATCTCGGCTACGTCATCCCGCCTCAAGCGGATGCCGACTGGCTGGGACCGGCAGGACCGGGACCCTCTTATCTGGATCCCGGATCGGGAGGGCCCGAGAATGATTTCACCAATCGCAACACCACATTCATGACCTGGAATCTGCTCCACCTTGCGCGAATGTTCAAGGATGCAGGCGGGATTCCAGCACATGGCAATCAACGCTCCAAATGGGACGCGGGTTGCCGATTCGATCATCCCAATCCCTTATATCGGTAGAGCAGTGCCCTTGACGGGGCCTCTTCACTAAAGGAGTGCTGGTCACGGCCAGCGCACGGAAAGAAATGGTAACCCCCGCACAGAAACCGAAAAACGCCTCCGATCTGTTCATCCAGGCCCTGGAAAATGAGGGTGTGGAGGTCATTTATGGCGTGCCTGGCGAAGAGAATCTGGATTTTTTAGAAGCCTTACGCAAGTCAAGTATCCAGTTAATTCTTACCCGTCATGAGCAGGGAGCAGGGTTTATGGCAGCGACCTACGGACGGTTGACAGGTAAAGCCGGCGTGTGTCTTGCCACCCTTGGACCAGGAGCAACGAATCTTGTGACACCGGCAGCCTATGCGCAGCTGGGAGCCTTCCCCATGATGATGATCACGGGGCAGAAGCCTATTAAAAGGAGTAAGCAGGGACAGTTTCAGATTGTGGATATTGTTGACATGATGCGTCCGCTAACCAAGTACACCCGGCAGATCGTCAATGTGAACATGATCCCCAGTATGGTACGCGAGGCTTTCCGCCAGGCCGAGGAAGAACGTCCCGGCGGAGTGCACCTGGAATTGCCGGAAGACATTGCAGCCGAGCAGGTAGATGCAGACACCCCACCGGTGTTTGAAATCAGCAAGCGGCTCCGCGGCGATGCCAATCAAACCGTCATCAATGATGCGGTTACTCTGATAAAAGAGGCAAAGCACCCGTTGCTTCTCATCGGTGCAGGTGCAAACCGTAAGCGGAGATGGAAAGCCCTCTCGGAATTTCTTGATCAAACCGGTATTCCGTTTTTCGACACCCAGATGGGGAAAGGCGTGGTCGGGGAATTACACCCTCTGTTTATGGGTACCGCGGCCTTATCGGACGGGGATTACCTGCACTGTGCGATCAATCGGGCGGATCTGATTATTAATGTTGGCCATGATGTGGTAGAAAAGCCTCCCTTTTTTATGGAACATGGGGGTGCAAAGGTCATTCACATCAACTTCAAATCGGCATCCGTCGACAACGTTTATTTCCCCCAATTGGAAGTGGTGGGGGATATCGCAACTTCCGTGACACGCATTGCGGATAAGGTCGGTAAGACCAAATCACATGACTTCGCTTATTTCATGCAAGTGAGGAAACACTTACAAGAACATATCCATTTTGGAGAGGATGACGACAGCTTTCCAGTGAAACCACAGCGGATGGTCTGGGACGTACGCAGGGTCATGCTGGACGACAGTATTATAGCGCTGGACAACGGCGTTTATAAGATCTGGTTTGCCAGAAACTATCCTGCTACTCAGCCGAACACCGTACTGCTCGATAATGCCCTGGCAACGATGGGCGCTGGCCTGCCCTCCGCTCTAGAGGCAGCACGATTGTATCGCGATCGGCGCGTCATGGCGATCTGCGGCGACGGCGGTTTCATGATGAACAGCCAGGAGATGGAAACTGCAGTGCGCTTGAAGCTCAATCTTGTGGTGCTGGTACTGCGTGATAATTCCTATGGGATGATCCGCTGGAAACAGTATAGCATGGGCCTGCCTGATTTTGGTTTGCAGTATGGCAACCCTGATTTCCCAAAATATGCAGAGAGCTATGGAGCGCATGGTCATCGGGTGACACGCACCGAAGACCTGGTGCCCTTATTGGAACAGTGCTATCAGGAGGGCGGAGTACACCTGGTTGAACTGCCCGTTGACTATTCAGAGAACCAAAAGGTGTTGGTGGACGAACTCAAAGAAAAGGTATGCCTGCTATGAAGGCGCACACACAAAAGAAGACAGTCCTGACGCTTGACGTCTCATCACCCTTCGATGGGTCGCTCATTAGAACCATCCCCATGCAGGGTGCCGACGACGCTGAAGCAATGCTGGAGAAGGCCCTTGCATGCTATAGGAACCGTGATGGCTGGCTGGAGCATCATGAGCGTATTGCTATTTTAGAGAAATTAGCCATATCCATTGAATCCGAAGCCGATGACTTTGCCTTGCTCATTGCCCAAGAGGGCGGCAAACCGTTGACGGATGCTCGAGTGGAAGTGGCCCGTGCCATCGATGGCATCGGCCTGGCCATCAAGGAACTTTCCCAGGTCATGCGGGGGGAAGAAATTCCTATGGGGCATACTCCTGCGGCTACAGGGCGTACTGCCTTCACCACCTATGAGCCCATTGGCGTGGTCGTAGCGATCAGCGCCTTTAACCACCCGCTCAACCTGATCGTCCACCAAGTCGTGCCGGCCATTGCAGTGGGATGTCCGGTGATTGTGAAACCTGCACAGACCACCCCACTGAACTGCATCCGGTTTGTCGAACTGGTCTATGAGGCCGGGTTATCCGAGGAGTGGTGCCAATGTATCGTGTGTGACAGGAACGTAGCAGAACAGCTGGTGACGGATTCACGCATTCACTTTTTCACGTTTGTAGGATCAGCCAAAGTGGGTTGGATGCTGCGCAGCAAATTGGCGCCTGGCGTACGCTGCGCGCTGGAGCACGGAGGAGTGGCCCCGGTGATTGTCGATGACACGGCCAGTCTGGACACGGTGATCCCCTCCCTGCTCAAAGGTGGGTTCTATCATGCGGGGCAAGTCTGTGTCTCCGTACAGCGTGTGTTTGCAGCGGAATCCATTGCCACAGACCTGGCTCAGCAATTGGCAGAGGGTGCAGGCAAACTGAAGGTGGGGGACGCCACTAAGGAGGACACCGAAGTGGGGCCTCTCATCCTGCCAGGTGAAGTGGAGCGGGTGCATGCCTGGGTGACAGAGGCGGTTGACAATGGTGCGCAGCTGCTGACGGGGGGCAAGAAACTCAGTGATACGACCTATGCGCCAACAGTGCTGTTCAACCCACCCATGGATGCCAAGGTCTCAACGCTTGAAATTTTTGGACCGGTCGTGTGCGTGTACGCTTATCAGGATCGTGGTGAAGCGATAGATCGTGCCAATGGTTTGGATATGGCCTTCCAGGCTGCTGTATATACCAACGACCTGGCGGTAGCCAGGGATACGATCAAGCGCCTGGATGCATCGACTGTCCTGGTCAATGACCACACTGCATTTCGCGTAGACTGGATGCCCTTTGCCGGACGACGCACCTCCGGTTATGGCATCGGCGGAATTGGCTACACCATGCACGACATGGTTCAGCACAAGATGGCGGTGTTTAAATAAACGGGGCCCAGAGCCCTGTGGTACAGCACCCATACAGGTTTAATTTCCTACCCTGTTTCTACCCCGGAACCGCCCAACAACAGGAAAAACTCTGCAACAGCTGGACCTTACAAGAGGTGACGGTTTGGATTCCTGGGGATTCAAAGTGCGGGTTAGGGAGGCACAATTGAATATGGGGTGGGCGACGGGGCTCGAACCCGCGGCCACAGGGACCACAACCCTGTGCTCTACCAACTGAGCTACGCCCACCATAGCAACTCTCGTATTGTAGTGTGTCCTGGGGCCGAGGAGCAAGCGAAGCAGCGGACAACTGACCATCCAAACCCCCTTGACCTGGAACTTGGAGTATGGAACCTGAAACCCGCACCTTCTACGCCCGATTGTGAGAAGATTATGGGCACAATGATTGATCTTGATCATCCTGAAATTGGGTTTGCGGTTGGTGCCTTGAAAGAAGCCGCCCAACTGGCAAAAAGAATACAGCGGGAGATGGCGCCCACCGCCCTGACCAAAGAGGACAAATCACCCGTTACGGTTGCTGATTTCGCTGTTCAGGCTCTGTTGGGGCGATCACTGGAAATGGCTTTTCCGGAGGACACGCTGGTGGCCGAAGAGGATTCCGCAACGCTCCGCAGTACCCAACAGCAAGGCATTCAGAACCAGGTGGTGGAATCCATCGCCCACAGCGTGCCTGACGCCACTTTGGAACAGGTTTACCAGTGGATCGATCGAGGCGGCAAAGAATCCGGCCATCGCTTCTGGACACTGGATCCCATTGACGGCACCAAGGGTTTTTTGAGGGGCGACCAGTACGCCGTGGCACTGGCCCTGGTGGTCAAGGGTGAGGTTCAGATTGGCGCTCTGGCATGCCCCAACCTGGGGGGTGGCTCCCTGATCATCGCCGTACGTGGACAAGGGTGCTGGAGAACCCACTTAACCGGTCCTGAAGGGTTTGAAAAACTCCGGGTCTCTGCATGTGAAGATCCCGCCCAAGCGCGCCTCCTGCGATCGTTTGAGGCTGAGCACACCAACGTGGGTCAAATGGATGAACTGATGCAGGCCATAGGAGTCAGTGCCCAACCTGTGCTCATGGATAGCCAGGCTAAATATGCTGTCCTGGCCGAGGGAACGGGTGACTTGCTCTTTCGTCTTCTCTCCCCGACCTATCCGGATTACCGGGAGAAAATCTGGGACCAAGCCGCGGGCTCTCTGGTGATCGAAGAGGCAGGTGGACGGATCACCGATCTGGATGGGAAACGTCTGGATTTTTCAGTGGGACCGCTCTTAACCCAAAATCGAGGAGTGGTTGCATCCAACGGTCATTTACATGAAGCGGCTCTCAAGGCGTTGCGGGCGCACTGAAACAGTCGGCGGTCAGTGAAGATAGCCGGAGAATTCCGTTTCAAAGTCAGGGTAATAGGTGGAAATCACGGTGATGTCAAAACTGGTCAAAATTGACTCCTGGGGTTCCCGTTCCAACAGGAACTCAAAGGCCGCATGTACGCAATTTTCAGGGCTCACCTGACTTCCAGTCAGCTTCTCGTAAGTGAACTGGGTCATGGTGACCTCATGCTGAGTTTCACCCCCGCTCCCTTTTAAGGTGACGGTGAACCCAAAGGGATCCTCATTCTTGGTTTGTATGACCTTGACCCTGCTGTGTTTGCTCACAATGTGATTCTTTCCCGAGCCAAAATTGTAAGGGACCAGGGCCCTGTTTGCAAATATCCTAGCCTGGCCCCTAGCGAGCTATCCGGTCACATAGAAACTGGGAAAGGCTCTCAAAGCGCAACCCACCATCAGCAAAAAGCTGGCCGCTATCAGAAGCGGCAGAGAGAGGGCCTGGTTGCGAAGGTACTCGGTGATCTGCACAGGATTCCTTTCCAGGCGATCGATCTGCCGGGAAACCTCTCTCAACTCCTCGACGTGCATGGCATTAAAATAGTCTCCACCCGTCTCACGAACCGCACCCGTCAAAGAGCCCAAGACCGATTCAATGGGTACACCCACGCCCACAAAGTAAACTCGGGTCTTGTTTTGACGGGCCCTTTCCAAAGGACGGTCGGGTTTCCGTCCGTAGTTGTGTTCCGCATCGGTAAAGACGATGATGGCCTTCCCTTCTCTGTCCCTCTCAACGCCAAAAAAGGAGAGCAGATCGTTGGAGAGGCGCAGACCCTCTCCAACAGAGGTCAGACCTTCGCCGATGAGCGTATTCCCATCCACCATCTCGATATATTCAGAGAGGACCTGGTGGTCAGTGGTCAGCGGATTGACCAGGTAAGCGTTGGCCGAGAAAACCACCAACCCGATCCGATCCTGGGGTCGACTGCGGATGAAGTCCAGAGCGACCTGCTTCACCGCCTCCAGGCGAGTCAACCCTGGATCGGAGAAGGCCGAGACCGTTTCCGACGGGCCCTCAACGCTCTTTTGCATGCTGGCGGACAAATCAATGCAAAGAACCAAATCCAAGGCACGAACGGTGGTCTGCCTCTGCCCGATCGGCAATACCGGCTGAATGAACACGCCCACAAGGAGCAAGATAATGACCCATTCGATCAGACGGGGAATGTAGAGCCAGAAAGGAGGCTTTTGAAAACCGAAACCGGCGAAGCGATCCGCCAACGGATGCTCCACAGAGCGGCGCCAGAAGCGGCTCCGAAAGAGCAAGACCACGACCGGGATCAGCACCAGCACAAGAAGGTCGGGACGCAGAATCTCAATGGGGTTCATGGCGACTCGAGTGATCTGGATTGGACCAGATTCACCGCCTGTGAGCAAAGATCTTCCAGGTTGGCCGCGGGCGGAGTCGCACCCTCAAAAAACAAGCGATCGCAAAGTTCCAAAACGGTTTCCACCTGTGATGCGAATTCCGGATCGGTGCTCCCCAGCAACTCCTCTCGAACTTCTTCAGGGGTCAGTGCCTGCGACAAAAAGTCATAGCGGTATTGCAGGTAACGGCGTACCACCTTGGAGACCTCAAGATAAGGATCTCGATCTTGGCCTTCTGAAAGTCCCTTTTGCTGCACCTGGCGAAGAGAATGCAGGGTCTCCTCCCGCAATCGATCCAGTCGATCGGGCTGCTCATCTTGCTTCTGCCTGGTGTAGCGAACTCCGACAATGGTGGACCCAGCCACCACCAGAAGCAGCACACCTGCAGAGAGAACCGGCAGAATCAGATTGCTCCTGGGGAAAGGCACCAATCGGACGGGATCGCGCAGGCGGTCCCCTTCCCCCAAAAGTGTCGATTGCAACTGAATCCGCTGGGACGGCACCCTCAAAACCCTGGCTGGAATATCCTGCTGGGTACCGGCCTGAGACAGCGACCCGCTGGGATAGTAAAACAAGTTCAAGGAGGGGATCTCCATAACTCCCGGCGGCTCGTAACAGACCAGGGTGAGAACAAGATCCAGGAGCGTTTCCTCTCCCACAACCTTCTGGTCGATCCGAAATTCGACCAGTTCGAATGGACGAACAACCAGCCTTTCTTCGAACTCCTGGGTCACGAAGGAAAATTCGTTGCTGTGTCGAACCGAGATTCTGTACTCAAAAACATCTCCCACGTAGATCGCCGTCTTGCTGAGCAGGGTCACCAGATCAATGGGGGAAGAAGGCTCTTCCTCCTCACTTTGGGGTGCCCCCCAACCCAGGCTAAAAAATAGACACAAGAACGGAATCCAAACGTATCTCATGAAAGCCTTCTCCGTCGAAGGAAATGTTCCAGTAAGCGATCGACAAAATTCTCATCCCCCGCGTCGATCCAGAGAGAATCGAGATTCATCGAATAGAACATGGAGGTCAAGCTCTCCTTTCGGCGCTCGATCTCCCGCTGGTACTTGTTCACATTCTCTTTGGACCAGTAGGACATCCGGCGGTGACCACTCTCGGAATCCTCGATCAAGTGCAAACCCGGGAGCTGTGGAATGGCTCGTTCTAGAGGATCCTCAATCACCACCGGTATCAAATCGTGGTGCCGGGCCAGATAACCCATCTGCGGGTTTTCAAACATCTGCTCAAGAGAGATGAAATCACTCAAAAAGAAAATGAGTGAGGTTCCCTTGATTCTCTTCCGCAAGGTTTCGGCAATGTCGTCAAACCGGGTGAGGCGGCGGGAAGAACGAGAGCGAGGAATGAGACGAAGGATATCCCAGGTCACCACTCGACTCTGCCTGGGTGCCAGACAAGACTCCACCTGGTCGGAGAAGCTGAGAAAACCCACTTTCATGTGCAGTTGAGAAGCTGAAAATCCCAGCACCGCCGCGACCTCTGTCATGACTTCCGACTTGCTGCGTTGGCCCGATCCAAAAAACATGGAGGAGGAGAGGTCGCAGACCAACCAGACATTGACCTCTTTTTCGGCCACAAACTGCTTCACATAAGGATACTGGAATCGCGCAGTGACGTTGCAGTCGATGCGCCGATAGTCATCCCCCCGCTGATATTTCTTATGTTCGCGAAACTCAAATCCCGTTCCCTTCAGAGAACTCTCGTATTCTCCTAGAATATGGGCCTGAATCCGTTTTCTGGTGTAGATCTCGACGAACTGCAACCGCTCCAGAAGCTCATCCGAGCTCTTTAGCTTTTCCTGGCTATTCATAGAGAGCAACATGTCTGAGCATCTCACTAACAATTTGCCCTCCACTGACACCCTGGGTTTCCGCCCTTATGGTGCGGATGATGCGATGTTGGAGAGCTTCCACGGCGATCGCTTTCACATCTTTGGGCAAAACGTAGTCCCGTCCGGCCATGAAAGCATGAGTGCGAGCCAGGGCCAGGACATGCTGGAGAGCGCGCGGTGAAATCCCGTGAAGCACCATCTCCCGCACCACGGCCGGGACCTGGTCCTCTTCCCCGCGGGTCATTCTGCCCAATCGGACAATGTATCGATGCACCTGCGTCTCCACCGAAACCTGGCTGGTGAGACTCTGGATCTGACTCACTTCCTGGGGAGTGATCACGGGAAGAATCTCCTGTTCCACCAGCCGCATTTGAAGAATCTTCTCTTCATCTTCCGGGCTCGGGTAGGGGACTACAATTTTCATGGAAAAGCGGTCCAATTGGGCCTCCGGCAAGACATACACTCCTTCCTGCTCCAGTGGATTCTGGGTGGCCAGCACCCAGAAAGGCTCGGGCAGACCAAAGGTTTCTTCAGATATCGTTACCTGGCGCTCCTGCATGGCTTCCAGAAGGGCACTCTGAGTCTTGGGAGTACCCCGATTGATTTCATCGGCCAGAACAATGTGAGCAAAGATGGGGCCCTTCTCGGTGGTGAAGGTGGCGGAGGAGGTCTCATAGACCCGTGTCCCGATAATATCTCCCGGTAACAGGTCGGGGGTGAACTGGATCCTTTGAAACTGGGCATCAATCGCCCGGGCTATGGCAGTGACCGCCAGGGTCTTGGCCAGGCCCGGAACCCCTTCCAAAAGCACATGTCCACATCCGGCCTTCTCTCCGTCGCCGCCTTTGAATGAATAGGGAATCTTGGAAAACAGCGCAATCAGAAGCTTGTCGATCAGACCGGATTGCCCGATGATCACTCGCCCAATAGTCTCGTGAATGGCCGCGATCTGAGCTTCCGCTCCTTCCCTGGTGAGAACCACTTCTTGTTCCACTTTCACCCTAAAACCTCAGCGTCAAGACCAGCAGTTGGGAAAAAA
>JACZQQ010000090.1 GCA_022545645.1 Acidobacteriota bacterium
GCCTGCCTTTTCGTAATCCGCAACAGTCCGACTGAAAAAGCTTTCGTAATACTGAAGGATCTTCGACTTGGGATGCAGCTTCTTCATGAAGGTTTCCAGTTGCTGTTCCCGGGCCGCTAAATCAGAGACTTTCATGATCTCTTCCAGCTGTTCCAAATGCTTCCCGTAGGCCCATTCTGACTCCGGGGCTACTCCTTCCGGAAGTTCCACTGGCTCCTGTGCTAACAGGGATGCCGTCCCCACGCACCAGCCTAGGACCAAGAGGAAAACAAGACGTTGATACACTCGTAGCTTCATTGAGCCAGCCTCCCCAAATTAGAATTGTTCTGACATGTTTGGCGGAAGTATACCCCTTCTACTCCACAACGGCCAAGACACAAAAGCCTGGTTACTCTATCTTACCTCTGGTTTTGTTGCTAGCAGACGCAGAAAGATTAACTGGTTGTCTCCAACTCGAAGCTTGCGCACAAGGGTAAAGTTCTCCGGAACAAAGTCCAGCTTGGCCTTCTTGAAGGTTTCCAATATGACCTGAGTACTGGGCTGCAAAAAAGGGCGTCGACTCACCACCGTCAATAGCTTTTCATAACGGCCGAAATCACGAGGGGGGTCAAGAAAAACACAATCTACGGCAGGAAGCTCCAGCGTCTTGAGAAGCACGAAAGCATCTAATTGATGGATTTCGTAGCCCTCTTCCACCTGGCAGATATCCAGATTCTTCCGCACCAGCCGCAGGGCCCGGGAACTCCGGTCGTTAAAAATCAGATGCCGAGCACCCCGACTGAGTGCTTCAATGCCGACGGCTCCCGATCCGGCGAAGAGATCCAGCCACACCGATCCCCTGATCGAACCCGCCAAGATGCTGAACAAGGCTTCCCTCAAGCGGTCCGTGCTGGGCCGGACTGGCGTGGGCACCGCTGCCAGACGCCGCCCTCGATATTGACCACTAATGATCCTCATGGTTTCCTTTAGCGCGGATCATGCATAATTTCTCTACTGCAGCGACGACATCATCCGGCGTGCTGCACCGCCTGTGTGGCTCGACCCGCAAGCGGGTGCCCCGATTGGGAGGAGCTTCAGGAATATGGCAGAGACCCTCCGGAATGTGGGAGGCACCTCAGGTGCCGAACAGCTCGATCCCTAAAATAGCTCCTACCGTGGAACACAAGATAACTCTCGCCTATTCTTTCCCATTCTTTTCGGATTCGGCACCTGAGGTGCCTCCCACATTCCGGAGTCTTTGCAACCTTGACGTCCCGGCTCGCCCCTACCCCGCTTCGTGACAAGAACCTATGCATCATGCGGGGCTACCCCACGTGGTAGAGACCGTAACGTTGCCTCCACCACTTATCCAACCAGGGAAATTCCTCCTGAGGAGATAGCGCAGAGGATTTCAGATAATGCCGCAAGTGCCGTTTCGCCTCCTGTCGAGCCAGTTCCAAGAGCTTTCGGTCCCTTACAATATTCGCGAACAAGAACTCGGGCATCCCCGACTGGCGGGTCCCGAAAAACTCACCCGGTCCCCGAATTTCAAGATCCTTTTCCGCAATCTTGAATCCATCCTGGGTCTGGCACAGGATGTTGATACGCTCGTCTGCCTGCTGAGAGCGCAGATCTTCGGTCATCAGAATGCAGAGTCCCGGGTGCTGACCACGCCCGATTCTTCCTCTGAGCTGATGGAGTTGAGAGAGACCGAATCGCTCGGCATGCTCGATCACCATGAGGGAAGCGCCGGGAATATCGATACCCACCTCGATTACAGTTGTGGAGACAAGCACTTGAATTTCACCCGCCCTGAACTTGCGCATGAGCTGGCCTTTTTCCTCCACTTTGAGCCGACCGTGCATCAGCACCACGGTCGCATCCGGGAAAACCTCTTTCTGCAAATGTTTGGCCATTTCCGTTGCTGCTCTAAGATCCACTTTTTCAGATTCTTCGATGAGTGGATAGACCACAAAGGCCTGGCGACCTTCTTTCAGTTCCCGGTGAACACAGGCATAGACTTCTTCACGGTTCCGCTCACCCTTGACGATCGTTCGAACCGGCTGCCTGCCCGGCGGCATTTCATCCAAGATTGAGACATCCAAATCCCCGTAGAGGGTAAGTGCCAAGCTGCGGGGAATCGGGGTAGCCGTCATGACCAGAGTTTCGGGGAGATCTCCTTTGCTGATCAGCTTTGACCTTTGCAACACACCAAAGCGATGCTGCTCATCAATCACTACCAGGCCCAGTTTTTTGAACTGAACTCCTTTTTGAATCAAGGCATGGGTCCCGATGATCAAATTGGTTTTCCCGGATCGAATGTGACCCAGAACCGATTCTCGCCCTTTACCTTTGACACTGCTGGTGAGAAAGGCGATCCGGTAGCCGGTACCGCTCAGAAGCTGGCAAACCGTGTGGTAGTGCTGTTCTGCCAGAATTTCCGTAGGGGCCATCAACGCCGTCTGATAACCATTCTCGATCGCGATCACCATGGCCTGCAGAGCCACAATGGTTTTTCCCGATCCAACATCCCCTTGAAGCAATCGGTTCATGACCCTGGAGCTGCACAAATCATCTCCGATCTCCTTCAGAACCCGTGCCTGGGCAGAGGTGGGTTGGAAGGGAAGAATGGATCTCATTCTTGCTTGAACGCCCTTCCCCATCCGCATGCACCTCTTCTTGGAGCGGTTTTCGCGTTGTTTCTTGATGAGTTGAAGCCCCAGTTGGAAGAGGTACAACTCTTCGAAGATGAATCTTTGCTGGGCCATGGTCTGGTTCAACGCAAGCTCTTTGAGGTAGGCCTCTTTAGAAACTCCCGCAGCAGGGCTCGGAAAATGGATCTCCTCTATGGCAGACTTTCGATCTGGAAATTTGTACTGACGTACCACTGATGTGGGAAGCGGTTCATCAAGCTGATCCGGCAAATCAGCCAACAATTGGAAAATGAACTTGCGCAGGGTTCGAGTGGTCAGTCGACCAATCTTGCGATAAATCGGAACAATACGTCCACAATGTACCGTCTCGTCAGATCCTCCTGCCAAAATCTCATACTCCGGATTGATCATGGAAATACCCTGACTGTACTCGTCCACACGGGGAATCCCGTAAAGGATGACCGTTTTTCCTCTCTGAAAAACCTGGCCCAGGTAGGGCTGGTTGAAGAATTTGGCTTTTACGGAACCTGAGTCATCCTTCAGCACCATCTCAAAGATGCGCATTCTCTTCATGGGAGTGGTGTAACGGCCCGTTATGGAAACCTGACCTTCGATCACCACTACCTGGTCAGGTTCTATCTCTCCAATGGGCCGAAGATCGGTTCTGTCCTCGTAACGAAAAGGCTTGTACTTTAGGAAATCTTCTACCGTGTGAATGTTGGCCCCAGCCAACATTTCGGCCCTTCGTGGTCCAACGCCTTTGATCTCCTGAACCGATGTCTCAAGCGTAACGGGCATCTGAGTCGGAATTATGCATCAATACTCTAGTGTCTCGTCTCAGGAATACCATAATATTTGTGGCGAGCGCGACGGCGTCGAGTTCGCGAAGCAACGACGACACTATGTCAGTGTACATGGTGGAGGAGGAGCGACAAAAGAATCGATGTCGTCCCGCCGCCACCCTTCGGGCTGATGGAGGTCGCGGGCGATCTCTGTGTCTCTCGTCGTCGCCGATGTCCCTGCATCGCCTCCTCCTCACTCCTTGACCTCCCCCCGCAAGCCCCATCAGCAAATGTCATGGAATTCCTGAGACTAGACACTAAGCCCGGGCTATGCATGGGTTCTCGTGACGAAGCGACAAAAGCGCCGGCCTGACAAGGCGCGCTCAAGAGTTCGGAGACAGTCCCCGAACTCTCCCTAGCCTCCGTCTTCTCTCTATTCTCTACGGGCGAAGCGCGTCCGCGCTTCGCCCGTTCGCTCGTTATGCTATATTGGCGAACGTGAAGAGCTTGGGTCTGTTTTTGATTCTGTTGGGATCGTTGGGTTGTGGAAAGAGCCTGGAAAAACAGGTTCAGGAACAGATTCGTACCTTCGATCATGCCTCCCTTTCAGAGCAGCAGGTGGAAGTGCAGAATGTGAAAGAAATCGGAGACCACGCCGTAGCAGAGGTTCGAATTACGACTGCTGTGAGGCTCGTCAAGAAAGACGGAGATTGGGTGATTGAGGAATTCCGTATCGGAGACCGCCGCTGGGAACGAGCGGAGCACATCTTGGCGGTGATCAACGAACAACGCACTGAGACGACCCTCCAGCAGCTGAACCTGATCACCGAAGGAATCCGCCGCTACGCCGATTTAAATCAACAGCTTCCTAAGGCTTCCAGTTTTGAAGAGCTGATGGACATACTGTCTCCGCAGTTTCACAACCAGGTGGTGCGGATCGATGCCTGGTCCAATCCTTTTTCCTACCAGGCGATCGGCGCCGATGGATATGATCTCAAATCGGCAGGTCCCGATGGAGATCTGGGAACACCTGACGATTTATTTCCGGACCCCTAGTAGACTAGTCATAAGTCCAACAGGTGGCCGAGTTTCTCCTTCTTGGTCTTCAAGTAATTCCGGGAGAGACTCGAGGCCTTCACAATCAAAGGAACGCGCTCAACAACCTCGATCCCCTCACCACTCAAGCCTTGTATCTTGTCAGGATTGTTGGACATCAAACGGACTTTCGTAACGCCGAAATACTTCAGTATTTGGGCACAGAAACTGTAAGAACGCTGATCGGCCTCAAAACCCAGCTGCAAGTTGGCTTCCACGGTATCGACTCCGCGATCCTGAAGCTCGTAAGCATACAGCTTATTCAGCAGTCCAATGCCGCGTCCTTCCTGCATTTGATAGATAAGAATTCCGGAACCTTCAGCTTCAATCTTGGCCAGTGCCTGCTCCAGCTGCTCACCGCAATCGCATTTCAAAGAGTGGAGTGTGTCCCCCGTGAAGCACTGAGAATGAATCCGTACCAGTGCGGCCAGATCCTTTGGAATCTTCCCTTTGATGAGTGCCGCGGCCTCTTCCCCGTCCACTTCGTTCTCGAATCCGAAAATCTCAAAGTCGCCGAACCGGGTCGGTAACCGGGCGTGCGGAACCTTGTCCAATCTTAACTGTGCCTTCGCCATAGACCCAAAGTATAGCATGGAGAACCCTCACAGCCCCCATACCGTTTGTTCTCAGCAGCCCACATATGGTAACAATGAGTATGAGGGCTATCTCTCCTGAGAAGCGGAAGCACCTCCTTTGGCTTCAGTGGCTGCTGATCCTGGGTGTGGCCTATCTTCTTGCCTTTAACCCACCCGTAGAGCAGGCTAAAACTGTTGCGGTCCTGGTGCTGGTCGCCCTGACCATTATCCTCATTGCCGGACTCTTTGTTCTCCCTCTAAAGTATCTCAGCGATCCTAGAGTCATCATCGTGCTGGTTTCCTTGAATATCGTGATGGTTTCGGTAGCCATTTATCTGACCAACAAGGGAAACTCGGATTTCTATCTCTTTTTCTTCATCATACTGATGATGGCAGCAGCAGCTCAGAATTCGAAGGCTTTTGTTATTGGGACTATGATCACCAGTGGTCTCTACGTTCTGGTAGTCTACCGCACAGGAGTTTTCACCTTCACCGAAGGATTCCTGCTCCGCATTCCCTTCCTGTTTATTGTCGGTCTTTTTTTTGGTTACCTGGTCTACGTCCAAAAACAAGAGCAACAAGAACTCGAACCCATGGCTGACCCTGTCTCCGATCTCTTCGAATTCGGAAGAGTCTTGGTTGAAGCTGAAGATTTGCAGGTTCTGCAGTCCAAAATTCCTAAGCTGATTAACAACATCCTGAGGTCTGATGCCTGTGAGTTGGCCATCATTGAAGGAGAGCGTATTACCGAACAGATCTTTGAGGGACTGGAACCACAAGAGCCACAGCAGTCCTCTAGACTGAGTATCAGCAAGAGCATTCACCATGAGACTTATCAATCCGACGATACTTTCATTGCTTCGGATCTCAGCCAGGATCCCCAGTTCGCAGGGAAGGAGGATGCGCACCTTTATCCCTACCACAGCTACATGGGAAGGTTGTTGAAATCATTGGGTCGTCCTTCAACGCTGATTGCTGTCTATCGCAAGGATCAGGAACAGTGGAGCAAGGATGACATCAACAAGTTCCAGTTTTTGATGGACCAAACAGAATTGGGCCTTCAACATGCTCAGGCCATTAAACAATTGGAAACCCAGGCTCGCACTGACGAACTCACGGGTCTCGCCAATTATGCCTACTTTTCCGAACGAATGGACCAGGAATTCGCCCGTGCCCGGCGCCACAATATCCCGCTCTCTCTCATGGTCGTAGACATGGACCATTTCAAGAAGATTAACGACGAATCCGGCCACGCTATCGGAAATGAACTGCTGCGGTATCTTGCCAGCGTTCTTCTCGACACCACCCGCCCCATGGATCTAGCAGGACGCTGTGGAGGTGATGAATTCGTGATGCTCCTTCCATCAACCGACATCGAAGGCGTGGGAGCACTTTCTCAGCGGTTAATCGAAGAAATCAAGAATCATGATTCCAACGATCTTCCCAACTTTTCGATCAGCGTCGGTTGCTCAACTTTTCCAGAGAATAGCATCACCCTTGCTGAACTTCTGGCCCATGCGGATGAGGCGCTTTACTTTGCCAAATCGAAGGGTCGGGGCTCTGCCTTTCATTACTCCAACATTTCCAGCCCAGCTTGAAGAGAATTTGGGGACTGTCCCCAAATTCTCTCGTGCATTCGTGCTTTCGTGCAGTCGTGCAGTCGTGCAGTCGTGCTGCCGGACGTTACCAGCTTGGCTCGCTAGCCGCCAGCAGAGCCTGCGGGCCTCACGAGTCTTCCTTTCGCTCTCAACCCTGCCTAAAGAGTGTAGAATGAGAAACCCGGTGAGGCTTGAGTTGTGTCGGAGGAAGGTGAATGGTGGAATTTAAAAAGTGACAGGCACTGAAGCGCTGTACGGGATAGGAAGTGTTGTACTGGTGAGTCTGTTTTCACTAGTCGGGATTCTGCTCCTCCTGCTGCAGGAAAGGATTCTCAACTATTTGGTTCTTTTGCTGGTCAGTTTCAGCTCGGGAAGCCTTTTCGGAGACGCGTTCATTCATCTACTTCCGGAAACAGTGGCGAGAAACGGATTTACAATCTGGGTTTCCCTCTTCACGCTGTCGGGCATCGCCGGAAGCTTTGTGGTGGAAAAGTTCGTTCACTGGAGGCACGTTCACTCACCGGCGCACGGAGAAGTAGAAGTCTTCGCCTATATGAATCTCCTGGGTGATGCTGTTCACAATTTTGTGGACGGGGTCGTCATTGTGAGTGCCTATGCACTCGATATCCGTGTCGGAGTTGCCACAACCATTGCCATTTTATTCCATGAGATTCCCCAGGAGATGGGAGATTTTGGGGTGCTGGTTCATGGTGGCCTCAGCCGAAAGAAAGCGCTCTTCTTCAATTTCGTCACTGCCTTAACGGCACTGATAGGAGCGTTGTTAACGATTGTTCTGATTAACTTTGCTCAGCAAATAACAGTCTTCTTAATTCCCTTCTCGGCCGGCACCTTTATCTATATCGCCGGATCTGATCTCATCCCCCAGCTTCACAAGGAGAATGATGTCAGAGATTCTCTGCTGCAATTGGTGTTCTTTACATTGGGAATTACAGTCATGTTTTTCCTGGGTTTCGGCGGCTAAACGGGGCACAATCACACGAAAGCACGACAGTACGAGCGCGCGAAGCGCGTCTGTCATGAAACCAAAACTGAGCCGAGTTCAAGGGAAAATCGTCCAGTGCCGACTTTGCCCACGCCTGGTCGAGCACCGTGAGAAGGTAGCGCGAGAAAAGCGACGCGCATTTCTGGACTGGACCTACTGGGGAAAACCCGTTCCCTCTTTCGGAACCGGATCTGCTCACTTGTTGATCCTGGGGCTGGCACCGGCGGCCCACGGATCCAACCGCACCGGTCGAATGTTCACGGGTGACCGGAGCGGAGACTTTCTTTTCCGCGCCCTCCACCGGTTTGGATTTTGTACTCAGCCTTCCAGCCGACAGCAAAACGATGGCCTGCGCCTTCGTGACGCCTATATTACGGCCGCCCTCCACTGTGCACCTCCAGGCAACAAACCTGCTCGCGCGGAGTTGGCCAACTGCCGAATTTACCTGAGCCAGGAACTGCAGATACTCAATAAGGTTCGTGTGGTGGTGGTTTTGGGAAGAATGGCCTGGCACGCCTATTTACTGGCTCGGATGGAGCTTGAATGGCCGGTGCCCAGGCCCCGTCCCAAGTTTGCACACGGCGTCAGCCATCGATTGGGCGATCAAACCACCGTGATCACCTCCTATCATCCCAGTCAGCAGAATACCCAAACCGGCCGACTCACTGAAGCGATGTTTGATGAAGTTTTCGCGAGGGCCCGCGAACTACTCGGCTAGCCCGGACTATTGATCGAGGATTTCAATCGTATCTTCGTCTTGAATCAAGCCGGACTCAATCACCCGCGCACAGATGCCGCTGTGCCCCACAAGCGCTCTGGTCATACCCGGTTGTGTAATGGACTGAATATAGCTGCACGGCGGCCGGGGTCTATCGTATTCCAAAATCGCCTGCCCAACCTGAAATTGCTTACCACTCAAGCTTTCCAGATCAATACCCCGAGTGATCAAATTGCGTCGGTGCTCGCCATTGTCCACCCGGACACCGGTGGACCGCTTGATGTCTTCCAGATCCTCAGCCGCAATCAATGTAACTTGACATTCATCAACGCCAGTCCAATAGCCTGTTCGGCTGCAGTATCGATCACCCTCCAAGCCACAGCCAGCCAGAGCTTTGACCTGACTGACTTTCTGCATCTCTACGCCGCCCTGGGGAGCAACATAGATTCTTTCAACTTTACCCTGCATGGGAATAAACTCTTCGATTGGAGTGGTGCCAGGCCCTATTCCAGCTGCAAAAGATCTTCCATGGGGCCCGGTTTGGAGGGAGACTCCTCGGCCGGTTTATTCTGGGGCACAAATGCCTTGAGGGTCTGAGGCGCCCGCCAGAAATCTGCCATGGAAGAAGAATGGACACAGGAAATGGTGCAATTCGGGGCACAAGGTTTTTCGGTGAGATACTCGCGGCGAATATCTTCCCGTGTGTATTCCTTCAGGGCAATGCCCGGGTATCCCCTTTGCTGTGAGCAATAGTGCACCAAACCATCCTCGCAGACGTAGAGGTAACGGGCACCGGCGCGGCAACGCCATCCGTTGGATTTTCCATTCACCAAATTGTCCTGGAAATACCGATTCACCCGGGCATAGCTCTTCCTGCCCAGATCCCTCACCTGATAAAAAATCTGTTTCTCTCTCTCACCCAGAGCCTTCAAGGCTCCACTGCCGTCGTGAATGAGGCCCACGGTACAAGTGAAGCCTAATTCCACGGCTCGACGCCCAATGGTCAATGCATCCTGGGGATTATTGACCTCCGATCCCAGAACAGAGTTGATGTTGACCTTGAAATCTGCCAACTCAGCCAAATAGCGAAGTTTCTTGTCCAGTACCTTCAAGCTCTTCATGGAAGTCTCATCCGGCTCAACGTTGTCGATGCTGATCTGTAAATGCTCCAGGC
>JACZQQ010000091.1 GCA_022545645.1 Acidobacteriota bacterium
TGTTCTCTAGCTCCCTTAGAGCCGCAGGCGGGAATCGTCCGTGTCAGCGAGGTGTTTCTCCTTTTCCGATCCTGGCCAGTTCTGACCTGAGGTGCTGGACCGGTCCCACTACCACCAGAACCGAATGTTCAAGGGAAACGTATTTTCGGACTGCATTTTGGAAGGTTTCAAGGGTCACCCGCTCCAGGCGCAACCCATAGTTGGTGAGATAGTTGATTCCTACATTATAAAGACCGGTTTCCAGCAATTGATAAAGGGCAGAAAGGGGCTCGCTCAGAGAATCGGTCATTTCCAGGTAAGCCAGGCGCTTTGCCTCTTCAAACTTCTGGTCATCAATGTGGCCCTCCTGGAGCTCCTTGGCTAAAACCTCAAATTTCTGGTAATAGGCGATGAGTTGATGGGGCGGGGCTTGAACATTCAGCTGCAGGAAACCGGGCATACGACCAGCTTCAAGCTCAGACGAAGCCTGGATCTGGTTCCTTGATGCGACCTGGGTCGCCCAGGTCGGCAAGCACAGGGTCAGGTACTGTTGAAAAACCTTCAAAGCGTAGTAGTCTCTGGAACCCCTTTCAACACCCAGGCTGCCCCAGCGAAACAGGCTTTCCCCGGAGGGCCAATCCAGCAGTTTCAGCCGCTGCTTCGGGGGTGGACGAGCTTGCCTGAAGGTAAAAGACAAGGGATTACGCCTGATCCAGCTTCCCCAGTGACGACTCAGAGCACTGAAGATTTCATTGCGGTCGCCGGAATGATAGACGGCCAGTTGGGCCTGGTTGGGCATGAAGAGCTTGCGATATTGAGTCCGGACGTCGCCGAGAGACAAGTTGTTCAAGCTCTCCGTTGTACCCTTAACAGAGTGTGCATAGGGATTCGCCTGGAAAAGTTCAGCCAGAAAAAGGTCTTGGCTAACCATCCCCAGATGCTGCTGCTCGACCTCAATTTCCAGAATGACCCGCTGGCGAGTTTGCTGGAAGTCCTCTTCGTTAAAAACAGGTCGGACCACCATTTCAGCCAAAAGATTCAAGGTGTCCACGAGATGCTCTCTCGGGGTGCTTCCAAAGAAATAAATAGCATCCCCTTCGACCCCAAAATTCAGGTCCGCATTCAGTTCCTGCAATCCCCGTTGAATCTGGACCTCCCTAAGATTCTCGCGCTGTTCAAAGATCATCAAAGTGGTCAGGTAAGTGATCCCCCACTTCTCGATGGGATCGAATACAGCTCCGTTTTTGATCATGAAAACGAAGGGTACTCGCTCGTCGCTACGGGTTAAGAATAAGATTTCCATCCCATTCAGCAGGGATTGCCTATAAGATTCAGGCGGGGAGATTGGATCATACCCCTCAGCTCCTAGCGGGTTCGTGGATAGGATCGGAAGAGCCAAAAGCAGGAAAACAATCGTGCGCAATGACATTCCTGGCCATTCTAGTCGAAACGAAAGTGAGCCGGCAAACACGGCTTTTATCCAGGGAATTCAAAAACACCATCTGACAAATGGTCTGACCATCCTCACACGAGAAGATCATACTGCGGCCATCGTCTCCACCATGATTTGGTATCGAGTGGGTTCCCGATTCGAAAGACCCGGATCTACCGGCATTTCTCACTTCCTGGAACACATGATGTTCAAGGGAACCCAACGATATGAGAAAGGGGAAATCGACTCCATCACAGCCTCCAGAGGGGGCAGCAATAATGCCTTTACCTCAAATGACTATACTGCCTACTACTTTACATTTGCTTCTGATCGATGGTGGTCCGCCTTGGACATCGAAGCAGACCGGATGGGCAATAATCGCTTTGACCCCACAGAATTTGAACTGGAAAGGCAAGTCATCATTGAGGAAATCAAGATGGAACGGGACAGCCCCTGGGAAACTCTCGGTGAAGCGGTGGGGTCCCATTCTTTCCAGAAACACCCTTACCGGTTTCCAGTGATCGGAACTTATGAGGATCTGATTTCCATCACTCGGGACCAGATGATCGAGCACTATCGTCAATTTTACTGCCCCAACAATGCCATTCTTGTTCTGGTGGGAGATTTTCACACCGAGGAGGTTCTCGAGCGAGTGGAGCAATTGTTTGCTCCTTTGCCCCGGGGAAGGGTCCCGGAAGCGAGAACTGTTTCAGAGCCCCCGCGAACCCGACAAGTCAGGGTAGAACTGAAAAGACCCACAGAGATTCCACGCATGATTGTCGCCTTTGGGGCACCTTCGGTCCGTCAGCGGGAGCACTATGCCTTTCATATTCTTGAGGAAGCATTGTCCCAAGGAAGACTCTCGCGCCTCTATGGACGACTCATTGAAAAGGAACGGGTGGCCTCGGACCTCAACACGGAATTCTCCGAAACCTTTGATCCCTACCTGTTTTCCATTCGTGTAGAACCCCATCCGGAGGCGGATCTGGGCACGATCGAAGCCATGATCTTTGAGGAAATTGCCACTCTAACCCGGGAACCCCTTTCAGAAACCGAACTGAAACGAGCCAAAAACCAGTGTATCACCCAGTTTTTCGCCGGTTTTGAAACAACCCTGGATCAGACGATCCAACTTGGACTGCTGGAAACTCTGGACCGTTACCAATACTGGTATGACTACATTCCTCAGATCAACCGTCTCACGGCCGAGGAAGTCGCCCGGGTGGCTGCTCAGTACTGGAGTCCTGAACAAGCAACTGTAGGAATTCTGGTGAATGGTGCGATTGAAGAGGAAGGGAGTTCACTATAGCCCCCACTTCTCACACCGAATCCACTCCGGCAGCGGATCTGGCCGCGCCGACTGCGCGACCCGCAAGCGGGCCTTGCACTGCCTCGCCACAATCAGGTTTGAGCAATGCGGGCTAGACGGCATGTTTTGGACAACGGCTTGATTCTCCTGGTTTCCGAGAGTCACCGACTCCCCTTGATTTCAATAAACGCATTTGTCCTGGCCGGTTTGGACCAGAATCCCTTGGATCGACCCGGCATAGCCGCACTCACCTCACGCCTGGTTACCGAAGGAACGCGGAATTACGGAGCTCATGAAATCTATGAAATCGTTGAGAACACGGGTGGAAACCTGACCACTTTCTGTGAACGGGAGTTGAGCGGGATTTCTCTGGTGACCCCCTCCCAAGATCTGGGCCTTGGCCTGGATCTCTTGCAGGAGATACTGGCTGGCCCGACCTTTCCGGAAGATCGTTTCCAATTGGAAAAGAAAAAGGTGCTGAGCCAACTTCAAGCGATGGGGGATGAACCTCAAACCGTGGCCGCTCACCGTCTCCGCCACTGGATCTACCAGGGAAGTCCCTTACAATACCCCGTTCTGGGCGTTCAGAAGAGCGTCAGCGACCTCCAGGTCGATCAACTCAAGAAGTTTCACCTTCAACAATATTCTCCCCAAAGCACGATTCTGGTGATTGTGGGTGCTGTTGATTCTAACGATGTGATCTCCCAGAGTGAGGATCGTTTCTCAAATTGGAAAAACCCCCACTACAATCGTGTGAAGCTTTTACCTTTCGAGCGACAAGAGACCCCCATTCTGGATGAATGTTTCATGGAGAAGGAGCAGATCACGATTCTCCTGGGTCATTTGGGCGTTACCCGGGATAATCCCGACTATTACGCTCTTCAAGTCATGGACATCATCTTGGGGTGTGGTCCCGGTTTTACGAGTCGAATTCCCAGAAAGCTTCGTGATGAACAAGGTCTCGCCTACAGCACTTACAGCAGCATAACTCACTCGAGCGGGATTTATCCGGGGTCTTTTGTAGCCTTCATCAGCACTTCGCCTGAAAACCGGCAACAAGCTCTGGACGGCCTGTTGTCTGAAATAGAAAATTTGGCCGCCCACGGAGTCACCCCCGAGGAACTGGCGACAGCCCAGGATTTTCTCACCGGGAGCTTCGTTTTTAAATTCCAGTCCGACCAGAACGTGGCCCAATTCTTGTTGGCAACCGAACTTTTCAAGTTGGGAGAGGATTACCCGGAACAGTATCCACAGCTCATTCGAAACATTCACTGTGAGGACATCAAGCGGGTTGCTCGACAATATTTGGATACGGTAAACTACACGACTGTGATTGTTGGACCAACCCACCCATCGTCATCAACGGGCCAAGCAGGATAGGATGAGAAACCTCACGCGGCTATTGCCGTCGGGCCTGTGTCTTTTAGCTCTATTGACAGTCCTAGGCTGCGGCCGAAGACCCCCTCCTGCCCCCCGGGCAGAGGCTCCTCCAACGCCAACTTCTGCACCGACCTCCGATCCTTCGATGATGGACAGTCCCGCTCCCGAGTTGGATCTGCTGATCGTCCCCTCCCTCATCCTGGAAGGGGAATCGGCCATGCTCAGTTGGGAGGCCCGGAATTCAGACCGGGTGATCATCAACAACAACATTGGCTTGGTGGAACTCTCGGGCAGAATAAAGCTCTTTCCAGATGAAACCACCAGCTATGACGTGATTGCGGAGGGTTTGGGCGGAAGAGTTGCAAAAACCATCATCGTTGAGGTCTTCAAGGATGAGGCCTTGTCGATGGATGACCTGAAAGACCTTCCCTTGGAAGAGCAATTTGATTACTTTGTGAAACCGGTCTTTTTTTCATACGACAGCGCCGTGCTCAGCGAGGAGGCAAGCTTGATTTTAGACGGGAACGCTGACTGGTTGACACGACCTGAGAACCTGGGCATTCGCTTTCTCATCGAGGGACATTGTGATCAACGAGGCACGGAAGAGTACAACCTGGCGCTTGGGGATACCAGGGCCCAAGCCGTCCTGGCCTATCTGGCCCGACAGGGGATTGACCTTTCACGGGTGAAGGCCCTGGCCCTTGGAGAGGAACGCCCTTTTGATCTACGCCAGACGGAAGAAGGATGGAGACTCAACCGAAGAGCTCATTTTGTACTGACCCAATGAGAACCCACAGAAAAAAAAGGTAGTTTTTCTCAGAAACCGTGTTCGAATCAGAGGACAAGCCTCGATCCCCCCACTTTTGGCGAATTATCGTCATCTCCGTTGTCCTTTTTGTGGCCACCACGGGATTGCTGGTGTTTCTCCTGCAACAGGGGGTCCGGGAGGAAGTTCCCCTCACCGGAATTCTTCACGCCGGGGATCCCGATTATGACTGGTACGGAAAATACATGGACCTGGAAAGTCCGAAGGTCCAAATGAGCAAGAGTCTCTCCGGAAACCGGTTGGTGATTTTCTCAGCGATCATCGAGAATAACGGGGAGAGGACGGTGGACGTTGTTGAGGTGGAACTGAGCTTCTTCAATTACGACAAACTGATCTCAAGCGTCATTCGAACTCCCCTCCGACCCGGCCCTTATACCCCGCCCATACAAACCTTTGAGAAGCGAGTATTCACCCTCTACGTCGAAGATATCCCCCCCCATTGGCTGGCTCAGAACGCCGAAATAGCCTTTCATGGCTTTCGTTTCCTGGCTAAGCCATAGCCCGGAGTATGCATATTCCGGGCCTCGTGCTGTCGTCACTTCGTGACGTCGTGCGGTTGTGCTGTTGTGCAGTCGAGGGACGGAAAAAAGGCCAGTCAGAGCCGTGGGCTTCAGCCCACGGGCCAGTCAAAGAGGGGGCATCAATAACAGCCCTCTTTCATCCCTGGCGGCTCTGATGGAAGTAACGTGGTAAACGTGTAGGCGCCCGTAGGCGCCCGTCCCCACATTTCCTGAGCCTTCAACCTGGAACCTGAAAAGCGCGCGAAGCGCGCTCCGCCAGCACCACAGCACCACAGCACCACAGCACGAAATCATACGAGAGAATGAAGGATCTCCCGGCCCAACTCTTCCTCTGAAGGAGTGCTTTGGAAGACTTTTCTCCAAACCTCGGGACTTTCCATGCAGGCGTACACGGGAAGGGTTGGATTCTGGTCTTTAATCCAACCCAGCACTTGACGGTACATGCCCACCCGAATCGGCTTGAAGTAGCGCATCTTGCCGTCTTCGCTGGGCACCAATTCCCCCAGGGGCAGGAAACTACTTGGGAAACGCTTGCGCATCATCTCCTTCAACGGTCCCGTCATACGGAGGGACCCCATGGAGATCCAGGAAACCGACGAGGTGGGGATTCTGTCAAAAATTTCCTCGATCAGGTCTTTATAGTCCACTTCCCAGCTCTCGTAGAAAATCAGGGGATCCAGGTGAAAGGCAACCGGATATCCAACCTCAACACACCGTTCTGCTGCCTCCAGCCGCTCACTGATGGTAGCGGTCTTGTGTTCCTCCCGCTCCTGAATAAAGCGGGGATTCATGGACCAGGACACCACCGTTCTGCCTCCATGTTCCAGATCCAAAAGGTTTTCGACGCAGTTGGATTTCGTCTTAAATTCCAGGACCGCATTTTTCTGGCCTGCGAAAAATTCGACCAGGGGTACACTGTAGGAAGTCAGAAGATCCAGGGCCAGACTGTCGGCCAATTCTCCAGTGCCAATGCGAAAGGAGCGATGAGGGCTTTCCGAGAAAACCACTTGTAACTCCGAGAGCAGATCTTCACAGTTTGCATATACGGTCATGTAGGGAAAGTTCAGATGCGACTGCAGATAACAGTAGCTGCACTCCATATGGCAGTTACTGGCATAGTTAATCACAAAGTAGTTGCAGCAGACGTTTTTTAGGCCTTCTCTGGCTCGGCTGCCGGGGCAAGGCTTAAAGAAACACCCCTTATACTGCGCCAGAATCAACGATTTCTTGGTGCGCGCAAGGGTTGGATTCCACCGTTGGGACTCCTGGAGTAAAGATTCCCGTGAATCAATGTACTCCGTGGGGACCTCGGGTAATCGCTCCAACACATTGCGGGTGATGGGCAGATCCTGGACCGCCCGTTCCACAAATATTTTTTCCGGCTTATACGACTTCATCGTGTTACTAGCCCAGTCCAGGCCACCATTCTACAACAATTCCAGGATCTTTCTAACTTCATCGCTTTGGGCTATTTCCTCTAATTTTTTGGCTGTTTCAAACAGTTCTTCACTACTTTGAAAGGCAAAGGAGACATCTATTTTCTCACCCTCAAAATAGCGAGGAGCATGAAACTGAATCCGAGGGGGGAGTTTCAAAGCAGACTTGAGTCTTTCATACTCCTGTTCATAGCTAGAAAGACGTGGGAAGCGCTCTCGATAGAGCACTTCAAACGCCTTGGCGAAACGATCCGAAAGTGACAAACGTTCGTCCTCCTCTATTTCGGCTGCACCGCTTTGTTGCCATAGAATGGGCACGGAGACCCTGGTCCCGGGTCCCGATGGAGTCAGGGCTGTTGAATCCCTTAGTTCATCAAGCAAAGCGAACAGCTGCTTTTGCTTGTTTCTGCCCAGCCGAAACTTTGATGCAAGGGTTTGAAAAAACTCCTGTTCTTCACTTTGCCACCTCGACAACTTCAGGGCAACTTCAGGTTCCAGCGGATCAAGAACCGCTCGTTGCAAGGGTTCGGGAAGCTGCGCCAGACTCAAGTATTGCTGGAGATGAAACCGATCTACCCGAATGTCCAATAGCGACATGAAGTCATCCATCAACACCTGATCACTGAGTCCGAACTCATCCCTCAACTTCAAAAGGAGGTGGGCCTTCTCAAGGAGATGAAAAGGACGGGTGACCAGATTGTCCTCCAGAGCCTGAACAAAGAGGGTAAGCTTACTTTCTTCTTCTCTCACGATGCACGGAATCTCTTGAAATCCCAACTCTCGGGCTACCTCAAATCTGCGGAACCCGATGATGATTCTGAATCGCCCGGGTGCTGCGGGTTGGACGTGAAGAGGAGAGAGTATGCCGTTTTCCCGGACCGACCGTAGGAGTGGGTCCAGCGGAAGCCAAGGTAGAGAAATGGCGAAGAGTCGGTCCTGAGGATCGATCTGGGCGGATTGAATCGTTTTGAGAGTATGATGAAGCTTCTGGGCCATAGAAAAAGAGTCCTATCCTTTAGCAACCTTATCCTTGGAAAATCATCTGACCTATTACTAACACGATCCGGTGGAGTAGCGATATTTCTGAAATTATTTACTTGTGATGATTGATCGTATAAGTAAACTATGGTAACTTCCCTCGATTCTCTTTGTGGTTTGCGCTTCGCGCGCCCGTCGCAGGGAACTACATCCAAGAAAACCGTTTGGAGGAGGTCAAATACCGTAATGAGCGCCCGATCACTTTGGAACCATGTTCTTACGCCCCTTTTGGTCCTGGCTGTTGCCCAGACTGTTGTCGTGGCCCAGTACACGACTCAAGAGTATGCAGCCTACGAGACTGCCATCAATGCTGATCTCACCAAAAGAGAAGGCGCTATCATTGAATTCATCGAGACCAATCCAAGATCAACCTTGGTCGAGTATGCGATTGGGAGTTATCTCCAGTTAATGCAGGAATATCAAAACCAAGGACAGTCGCGGAAGGTTTTCGATGCAGGTGAAAAGCTTCTTGTTCTGAAACCCGATGAACTGAACACACTGTATATGACAGCGATCTCAGCTTACCAGTTACAGCAGTTCGACACGGCGACCACCTACGGCGAGAAAGTCTACCTTGAGAAACCTAATGCTGGTCTTGCTTTCGTCCTGGCCAGCTCTTATGGACAGTTGAAGAATGAAGAGAAGCAACTGGAATACGGGGACAAAGCCTGCGCTGAACTTGCTCCCAAAGATTGCTATCAGATCCTGAGTGCCCTCGCCAAGATTTATGCGGGCCGTAAGGAGTGGGCCAAAGCATCCGAATATGCGGAGCGGACCACTGAGGGGCTTGACGCTGCCGAAAGACCTCCCCAAACGCCCGAGGCCGAATGGAACGATTATCTCAACACGGAAAGAGCCACCGCTTACACGATCGTTGGACGCGAGGCCGCGGAACGTAAGAGCTGGGACGCTGCAATTTCTAACTACGGGAAAGTACTGAGCATATCCAAGGATCCGGCTCTTAACGGCGAGGCCTACTACTACATGGGAATGGGCCAATGGGAACAGAGGCAGATGGACTCGGCCATGGAGGCATTTGCCAAGGGCTCGGTACAGCAAGGCGCTCCCCACGCCAAGCACTGCCGACAGTACTTGGAGACGCTGTACAAGTCGAGCCACAATGGCTCATTAGCCGGTCTTGAAGAGCTTATTGCGCGCGTGACCCGATAGCCCTTCGGCTCCTTGTCAGAAGCCATAGATCCCTTTGTGATTTCCCGATTCTGTGCTTAGCCTCTCCTTTTCCCCTGTCGTCCTTTCATGTTATCGTCAAGGACCAACTCCATGCAGGCTTTAGAAAAAGACTACTTATCCCATTTGAACGAACATCAGAAACTTGCCGTGACCCAGGCCGAAGGCCCCATGCTTGTTCTGGCAGGAGCGGGAAGCGGAAAAACCCGAACCATCACTTACAAAATCGCTTATCTGATTGATCAGGGAATCTGCCGACCTGAGCAAATCCTGGCGGTGACTTTCACCAACAAGGCCGCCGAAGAGATGCGAAATCGGGTCGAAAAGCTGCTGACCCATCTGGAGGCTTCCCCTCTCGTCTCTACATTTCACTCCTTCGGTGTCCGAGTACTGCGGCGCTACG
>JACZQQ010000304.1 GCA_022545645.1 Acidobacteriota bacterium
GGACAACGTTGTAGAAAAAGGCCCAGAAGAGGTTCTGCTTAATGGTCCGCAGGGTGGCCTTACTCAGTGCTATAGCCTGGGGGACAGAGCGAAGATCCCCTCGCATCAAAGTAACGTCTGCTGTCTCCATAGCCACGTCGGTACCCGTACCGATGGCGATTCCCACGTCGGCCTGAGCCAAAGCCGGGGCATCATTGATGCCATCTCCCACCATCCCCACCAATCCCCTGCTCTCAGTTTGCAGCTTCTGAATCTGGGCCGCCTTTTCACCGGGAAGCACCTCGGACAAGACCCGATCGATCCCCACTTGCTCAGCAATCTTCCGGGCTGTGGCGGCGTTGTCGCCGGTCATCATGATCACCGTCAGGCCCAGTTCATGCATCTGATCAACCGCATCCTTAGAGCCTGGTTTTAGGGTATCGGCAATGCCGATGAGACCCACAGCTTCACCATCAACGGCCACCCAGACCACGGTTTTTGCTTCCGATTGCAAGCGCTCCGCTTCAGCCTCAAGCCCCTCGAGTGGAACCGAGCCTTCCTTCATCATCTTGGCATTACCCAGGGCCACACGGCGTCCTTCAACACGAGCCATCACTCCCTGGCCCGTCTGAGCTTCAAATTCTTCGGGTTGGGCTAACCGCAGTTCGCGTTCCCGGGCGGCCCGGACAATGGCTTCTCCCAGGGGATGTTCGCTTCCCGCTTCCACCGAAGCGGCCAGGTACAGCAACCGGTTCGAAGAGTCTGAGGAATCGGAGACAGCCGTGTCCGCCCCATTTTTCAGCTTCTGGTCTTTGACCCAAATATCGGTGACCGAGGGTTCTCCCAATGTGAGCGTCCCGGTCTTGTCCAGCACGACCACCTCGAGCGAATGGGCCTGCTCCAGGGCCTGACTGTTTTTAAAGAGAATGCCCTGTTGGGCTCCCCTGCCCGTGGCCACCATGATGGCGGTCGGCGTGGCCAGTCCCAGAGCGCAGGGGCAGGCGATCACCAGCACGGCCACCATCCGAATCATGGCAGCGGTCAAACCCAGGTCCACGACCACCCACCAAATCAGGAAGGTGACCAGGGCGATAAGAAGCACGATGGGCACAAAGACACCGGCCACCTGATCGGCGAGGCGCTGAATGGGCGCCCGACTTCCTTGAGCCTCTTCAACCAGACGGATAATCTGTGCCAGGGCCGTCTCGGCACCCACCTTCCTGGCCTCGAATTGAAGTCTTCCCTGCTTGTTGATGGAACCGCCGATGACCTCATCTCCCGTCTGCTTGGTGACGGGGAGACTCTCCCCGGTCATCATACTCTCGTCCACGGCAGATCGTCCTTCGATGACCAGGCCATCCACGGGAATCTTCTCTCCCGGCCGGACCACGACAATGTCCCCTACGGCTACTTCGGAAATAGGAATGTCGATTTCCTGGTGGTCTCTCAGCACACGGGCCGTCTTGGGGCGCAGACCCATGAGTTTCTTGATGGCCGCACTGGTCTTGCCTTTAGCCCGAACTTCCAACAGTTTTCCCAGTTTGATCAAGGTGATGATCACGGCAGCCGTTTCATAGTAAACATGGGTTCCCAGAGCGGAACTGCCCAAGATCAGGGCAACGGTGACCGGGATGCTGTAAAAGTAGGCGGCTGAGGAGCCCATCGCGATCAACACATCCATGTTGGCTGAGCGGTTGCGAAGGGCTTTGAAAGCACCGACGTAGTAGTCCCAGCCCACGTAAAATTGTACCGGGGTGGCCAAAAGCAGCATCAGCCCATTCACCCAGGAGGCATCAGCCCAGGCTCCCAGCAACCCAAAGTCGCGCGTCATGCTCAGCACAAACAAAGGCAGGGAGAAGGCCAAACCGATCCAGAACTTGTAAGTCTGGGCCTGAATCTCAGCCTGGCGGGCAGCTCGTTCTCTGTCCTCCAGCCCATCCGGTCCGCTCTCTGTCACGGAGTAGCCAATCTTCTCAATCGCTTCCACCAGGTCGCGCCGGCTCACCTGAGAAGGGTCGTACTCGACCCGAGCCTTCTCGGTGGCAAAGTTGACCGTCGCCCCCACCACCCCCGCTACCTTCTTTTCCAGAGTTCGCTGGATGGTGGCGGCACAGTTGGCGCAGGTCATCCCGGTAATGGGTAAAATGATCTGTTTCTGATCAGCTACTTCCTGAGCGGACTTCATGGGACGGTTTACTGACCCTCCGGCGGATAGTGGATCTCCTCCAGCAAATGACGAACTTGCTCCCAGCTTGAGGAGGTTTCATCCCACTCGACAGTGACCCCCTGGGTTTGAGGGTCGGCCTGAACGGAAGCAACGCCCTCAAGTTCGCTCAATTCCCGTTCAATGGTCTTCACGCAGTGCTCACAAGTAATATTGGGCACCCGGAATGTCTTGGTTTCCATATCTCCTTCTCCCTTCTGATCTCTTATCGTTTTCCCACCTTCTTGAAGACGTTCAAAATCTCCCCAATGACCCGCTCCCGTTCATCGGGGTCGTCTCCTCGAATGGCGGTGGTGGCACAAGTGTGCAGGTGCCGGTCCAGAACCCGGCTGTTCACTTTGTCCAGGGCCCGTTGTACGGCCACGATCTGGTTCAGGATATCCACGCAATACTGGTCACTTTCCACCATGCGAGCGATGCCGCCCACGTGCCCTTCAATGCTCTTGAGCCGTTTCAAGATATCGGATGTGACTTCTCGACTCATGGTCCTCCTTATCCCACCCCCCCT
>JACZQQ010000305.1 GCA_022545645.1 Acidobacteriota bacterium
ATTATCGGGATCTCTTGAAGATCGCTGGCAGAACCCTGGGTTACGGCACCCGGGCACTGGAGCAGGCCCAGCAGTGGCAGGACCCCATCAGCCCAGTCCTGGCCGAAGCGTTGGCCCACCATCTGGATCTGATGGGGCGAGTGATCCAACAAACCCAGCGTCGGGTGATCCTGGGCCAGAAGGTCCCGGCCACCGAAAAGATCGTCTCCATCTTTGAAGAACACACGGACATTATCGAAAAAGGGGCACGGGAGAGCCTCTTTGGTCATAAGCTTTATCTGAGTGTGGGAAAGTCTTCCCTGATCCTGGATGCGGTTCTGATGAAAGGCAACCCGGCAGATAGTCAACAGCTCGAGCCCCTGCTGGAGCGTCAGTGCGACTTGTACGGGCGTTACCCTCGCCAGGCCAGTTTCGATGGCGGCTTTGCTTCTGTGGACAATCTGAAATGGGCCAAAAAGCAAGGCGTCAAGGACGTGGCCTTTGCCAAGAAGTGCGGATTAACCATCGAGAACATGGTCCGATCCAGTTGGGTCTACAAACAGCTGAGGCGATTCCGAGCCGGCATTGAAGGTTGCATCTCCACCGCCAAACGGGTTTTTGGTCTCACTCGCTGTCTCTGGAAAGGTGGGTCTCACTTTCAGCGCTACGTGCACCTTTCGGTGGTCAGCTACAACCTGGTGGTGCTGGCACGACTCCTTGTATAACTTCTCCCTGTTTGCTCACTTCCCCACGCCATCTTGCAGGGTGAGGTGTCGCCTGAACGTGCCTTTGCGGAGCGTCAAAGACCTGAGCAAAGATAGCGGGGCCAAAGAGAGTGCCGGTCAGCCTCATGTGATAAGCTAACTCATTACTATTCAATAAAATACCGCCCTGAAAACCCGACTTTTCGGATGGGAACTAGCTAAAGTTTCATGGGCATCAGCACGTATTGATGAAGATAATCTCCTTTTGGCTTGGGTTTCAAAAGGCCCTGGGTTTCCTCATCGCGAAGATCAAGCTCGATCTCCTCACTCTCCAATCCCACAAGAAAATCGAGCAGGTATTGGGCATTAAACCCGATCCCCACCGATTCCCCTTTGTAGATGGCAGGCAGGCTTTCCTTTGCTTCCCCGACTTCCGCCCCACTGGAATGAATGTCCAACTGATTTTCTGTGACCGACAGACGGACTGCGTGCGATTCTTCATCGGCCATAACGGACACCCGTTTGAGGGCATCGACAAACTCACGGGTGTTTAAGACGACTTGCTTGTCGTTCTCCTGAGGGATAACCATATCGTAGTTCGGGAATTGTCCCGTCAGTAGGCGTGAAACCAACAGTCTTTTGCCAACCCTGAAAAAAAGGTGATTTTCGCTGCTTCCAAATTCAATGCTGGACACATTGTCCGCCGTCAATTTACTCAGCTCCGTGAGGGCCTTCTTGGGAATCAGGACCTTCTTCTCTTCTTCCAGCCCCGCAATCTCCATTTTGCGGGAGACGAAAACCAGTCGATGTCCATCTGTGGACACCAGGGTGATGCTTCCCGGCTTAAGGATCATCAAGGCCCCATTCAGGGTGTAGCGAGATTCTTCCTGGGTGATGGCAAAAATACAGCTTGTGGTCATGTAGTGGAGGGGCTGAGCGGGCAAAGCGATGGTGTTGGTATCCACGGTGGGAATTTCCGGAAAGTTGTCCTTGGGCAGACTTGCAATCTTAAATCTGGACCTGTCGCAGGTGACCTGAATCCAGTTTTGGCCATCGCTTTTGAAATGAATATCGGCTTCAGGAAGAAAACGGACAATATCGAACAACTTGCGGGCAGAAACAGCCAGTGCTCCTGCCACTTTAATGCGGGCAGGGCAGGTGCACTGAACCGTTACATCCAGATCCGTAGCCGTCACCACCAAGGTATTCGCCGTAGTCTCCAGTAACAGATTGGAAAGAATAGGAACGGTGGTCTTTCTCTCTACGCCCCCTTGTGCATACTGGAGTTCCCTGAACAACTCCGCTTTTTTCACCACAAAATCCACAATAATTTCACTCCCTTTCTGCAATCATTCCGCGGTCATCGGATTGCATTGGCCAGCTTGCTTAATGTGCTCTCGAACTTGGGATCCTTGTTGCGCTTTCCCTCGACCTTCCGGATCGAGTGAAGAACCGTCGTGTGGTGTTTTCCCCCGAACTCCCTTCCGATCTGAGGCAACGAACACTCGGTCAGTTTCCGGCACAAAAACATGGCCATTTGACGGGGCTCAGCCACCCGCCGCGAATTATTTTTCGCCTTGAGCTCAGCGACTTTCAAGGAATAGTGGTCGGCAACTACCTTCTGGATACCCTCGATGGAGATCACGCGAGTATTGTTTTCGGCGAGGTTTTTGAGAACCTCCTGGGCCAGGGGAAGAGTGATCCTTTCTCCGGTCAAGCTGCTGTAAGCCGCCAGCCGTATCAGGGAGCCCTCCAGTTCTCGAACATTCGACTTGACGTTCTTGGCGATGAAATAAGTCACATCCTCAGGTAAGGTCACATTTTCAAAACTCGCCTTCTCCCGCAGGATGGCAACTTTGGTCTCCACATCGGGAGGTTGCATATCCGCGATTAAGCCCCATTCGAAACGACTGTGCAGCCGTTCCTCCAAAGTGGGGATCTCTCGGGGGGGGCAATCGCTGGTGATGACAATCTGCTTCTGGGAGTCATAGAGAGCGTTGAAGGTGTGAAAGA
>JACZQQ010000092.1 GCA_022545645.1 Acidobacteriota bacterium
ATGCCGAGGGAGATCGCCGGAAAAGGGAAGAGATCGAAGCGCGCAATATAGCGGACAATCTTGTTTACAATACCGAGAAGATCCTCACGGAAAATCGAGATAAAATCAGCGACGATGATGCCAAGGCCGTCGAAGACGCGGTAGCCGAGACCAAAAAGGCCATCGAAGGAGATGACCTCGAAGCCATCAACAAAGCCATTGAAAACTTGACTCAAGCTTCCCACCGGGTGGCCGAGGTGATGTACCAGTCGGCTCAGGAAGGAGGCCAAGAGACAACTCGAGGCGACTCTCAGAGTACTTCTGAAAGCGGTGACGAGGGTCAGACGGATGATGAAGTCATTGACGCTGAATACGTGGATGTGGATGACAAGAAGTGACGCAAAACTACTATGAAGATCTGGGCGCCAAGAGAAATGCATCTCAGTCGGAGATCAAGAAAGCTTACCGGCGCCTGGCGCGCAAATACCATCCCGATGTCAATCCCGGAGATCCATCGGCCGAAGAGCGATTCAAGCAGATTCAGGAAGCCTATAAAGTCCTGAGTGATCCGGAAAAGCGCAAGATCTATGACCGACAGGGCTACTCTCGGGACGGGCAGCAGGCGGCTGCAGCGGAGGGTGATCCAGACCGTTGGTTTGCTGGATTCGATTTAGGAAACTTCGGCGGGGGGAGAGGACGGAGCACGTTCCGTGATATTTTCTCGGATCTTTTTGGAAGAGGGAACGCCGGGGCAAGTTCGGCACGCCCTACTCGAGGGCAGGATCTTGAATACCACATAGAGATTCCTTTCCTGGATGCGATCCGGGGAACCCAGACTCGTATCCGTGCGAGCCGCCGGGATGTGTGTTCCCGATGTAAAGGCTCAGGTGGAACTTCCGGAGCCGGGGAACGTCCCTGCCCCGGCTGTGGGGGCACCGGCAGGACCCAGGATGTCCGCGGAATCATACGTTTCTCCACGCCCTGCCAGCAGTGCGAGGGAAGTGGAAAGGTAGGCAATTGTCCCCAGTGTAGTGGGCGTGGTCTCGTTCAAAAGGTAGAGAGCTTGAGGGTGAGAATTCCTGCCGGGTTGAAGACCGGTTCACGGATACGGGTGCCGGGTAAGGGAGATGCAGCGGTGTTGGGGGGGGCTCCCGGGGATCTATTCTTGGTGGTACGAGTCCAACCCCACCCATTTTTTTCACGGAAGGGAGACGACATTCTGTGTAACTTGCCGGTCACTGTCGAGGAGGCGGTTTTGGGTGCGGAAATCGAGGTGCCGACGGTGGAAGGCAAGGCCCGCCTGAAGATTCCTTCCGGGACACAGAATGGGCAGAAGTTTCGACTTCGAGGTCGAGGTGCTCCTTCCGCCAAAGGAGGTGGTCGAGGAGATCAACTGGTTGAAGTACAAGTAGTACTGCCCACCGTTAAAGACGAACGATCCAAGGAAATTCTGCGTGAATTTGCTCAGTTGAATCCCCAGAACCCCAGGGAGAAGATCGGCGTCGACGGGTCCGGATAGAAGAAAGAGATGATTTGACGTGGTCAAGAAAAGAGCAGTTGGTTATACGATCAGTGACGTCGCCAACAAGTACCAGATCCATCCCCAGACGCTTCGAACCTACGAGCGTGAGGGACTGCTCACGCCTGCGCGCACTCAGGGAAACACACGGGTCTATAGGGGAGAGGATTTGCAGCGTCTGGAGTTCATATTGACTCTGACTCGTGAATTGGGTGTCAATTTGGCGGGTGTTGAGGTGGTTCTCAAAATGCGTGAAAAAATGGCGGAAATGGCGGAAAAAGAAATTCAGGGAAGAATTGGGGGCAGGCCTCCGGGGGCCTGTCCCTAAATTCTTCCAATTTCTTTTTCCGCCATTTTCAGATTTTCTCGAATTTTTCTGTAAATGTTCCTGAGCTTCGATTGGTGTTGTTTTCGATCGAGATTTTCCTCCAACAAGAGGTCCTTGATATTTTTTAGGGATTGTTCGAGTTGGGGAAGAACACCGGTTGTGAGGGTGGGGTCGTAGGGTGCTCTGACGGAAGGCATGCCGATTTCGGCAAAAATCCTCAGGTAGCGGGCAGTGCTCATATCCGGACAGGTCATTCTCTTTTGTGCCACTTGAAGTTCAAAGCCCAGAAAGGTATTGAGAATACGAGGTTCGCATTTACGGCCGGGTAAAGACACGACACGAGTTGGCCCGGACAGAACCTCTTCTCCATAGGTCCTGCCCAACTTTTCGATCTCCTCTTGAATAGCCGATTGGTGCTTCACGGGTGTCACTTGTCCTGAACGATGGTGTTTTTCATTGGGCATCATACCTGAATATCAGGGACAGTCCCCGAACTCTTCCCTACTGGCGAGTGCTGACGTTTGTAGTATGGTACGATAGGCGTTTTTTTGACGAGTGATGTGATGTTTCTGGCAACAGCAGGAGGATTCTGGAGTTCGGTTCGAGTCCTCATCAGCCAACTCTATGTTTTCATAGTCAGCCTGGGTGGACCCGGTCTTTTTTTTATCGCTCTTGCCGATTCTTCTTTTCTTTCCTTACCGGAAGGGAATGACATTTTGATTGTGGTGTTGTCCACCGGTCAGAGTTGGAAGACGATGACGTTCTACGTCGTTATGACCACTCTTGGCTCGATCTGCGGATGCGCTTTGCTCTATTCGGTTGGACGCCGAGGTGGAAACTTTTTGCGCAAGCGCATTAAAGAGGAAAAGATCAAGGAAGTGGAGGGTTTGTATCGTCAATGGGGCGTTTGGGCGGTTGTGATTCCTTCCGTACTGCCTCCTCCCACCCCTTTCAAGATATTTGTACTCTCGGCAGGACTCTTCCGACTTTCCTTTTTGAAGTTTCTTCTCTCCGTCGCGGTAGGTCGCAGCATTCGATACTTCATGTGGGGAATTCTGGCTGTGTTGTACGGAGAGTTGGCCAGGGATTTTCTGGAACAGAACTTGCCTGTAGTGGGAACCGTGCTGTTTGCACTCTTCGTCACGGCCATGGTCAGTTATGCCATAATGTGGCTGCGGGCGAGGAGGCGATCGCCCCGGCACGAGATAGCATGAAGAGACTGGGCATTACGATTGGGATACTGATACTTGTGGGTTGTGGCGGTGCAGTCAAGAAGAGAACCCAGGTCGCGACTCCTCCGGCCTATGCGTCGGCCCAGGTGGCAAGCCTTGATCAATTGGTGCGGATGATCAATGAGCGCTATGCTGTAGCAGAAACTCTCTCGGTTTCGCGGTTGAAGGTGGAGTTTGTGGGGGGTTCCATCGAGACCGGGGTTATCGAGGAATACCGCAGTGCGAAAGCTTATCTGGTGGCCAAGTGGCCCGATTCGATCTACCTGAATATTCTCAATCCTCTGACCAGTTCAACCGTTATTGCCATGGCGGCAACCGGAGAAAATTTTCAAATCTGGATACCCGGAGAGAACAAGTATCTGACGGGGAGAGCGGATGCCGAGTTCGAGCAAGAGAATCCCATCATGAATGTTCGGCCTCAGCATCTTTTGGAGGGAATCCTGGTTGAGCGGATTCCTGTCAATAACATACGCTATCGCTATTTTTTGGAAGAGACGGAGGATCCCCGATTCAAGTACTACGTTGTGGGGATTGTCGAGGTCGCAGAGTCTTCCCAGACCGTTCGATTGGTGAGAAAACTTTGGATCGAACGCAGTTCTATGTACTTGGTTCGCCAGCAGTACTACGATTCCGGTGAACGGGTAAGCTCCATTACCTATGACCACACGACTGAGATCGACGGTGTGTTGATTCCTTTCGAAATTGAAATCAAGAGAGAACGTGAAAACTATCGGATTGTTCTAAAACTGGCCCAAGAAGGCATCAAAGTCAATCAATCGGTCCGAGAGGGGGCTTTTGAAGTACCCGTTCCTCCCGGTGCAGAGTTGATCAAGGTGGAGAGGGAGTCCGGTGACACGGAGAATCTTCTTGGGGGTAAACTTAACCCTATCGGTGAAATCCGCTAGAATGTATGAGAGACCGCTAGAAGGTATGTGACTTAGGAAGAAGAATGTTTAAACTGATTCTCTCCAATCTTCGACAGAGGCCCACCCGAACCCTGGTGAGCGTGATCGCGGTGGCATTAGGGGTGGCTTTACTGCTGGTCAGTATGGGGCTGTCTTACGGTCAGCTCGTGGATACAGTCCGGCGAGCCCAGGGGATTGGGGGGGACTTTATCCTTCAACCTTCGGAGGCCTCGGTGATTTTTGCCCTCAACAGCGGCACCATTCCGGTACGAGTCCAGAAGGTGATTGAAGAGGTCGAGGGTGTAGAAGCGGCCACTCCGATTTTGGCAAAGTTTTTGGGGGATCAATTCCATATTGTTTTTGGGATCGATCCTGAAAGTTTCGGTCGGGTCAATTCCACCCTGAGTTTTGTTGAGGGAGGGAGATTTTCGGAGCCTCGTGAAGTCATCATTGACACGATCTATGCGAACTCCAAGAAAATGAAGGCTCAAGATCCTTTGCAAATCCTGGGTCATGAGTTCACGGTTTCAGGGGTCTTTCGTGAGGGCATCGGTGCGCGGGTGCTTCTTCCGCTGACCACTTTACAGGAGCTCAATGGTACTCCGGATAAGGCAACGATGTTCTTTATCCGGGCCAAAGAGGAAGTCGCACTCGAGCAAGTGTACGAGTCGCTGCAGGAAAGGTTTGAGAATTATAAGATCACCAAGACAGCTGAATTGCAGGAAATTATGATGGACAGTACTCCTGTATTCAAGGAGTTTGTGACCGCGATGGTGTTTATCTCTGTCACCATCAGTTTTCTTATTATTCTTCTGGCCATGTACAGTACCATTACAGAGCGGACTCGCGAGATAGGAATCCTGAAATCCTTGGGCGCTTCCAAAAGTTATATTGTCAGGCTGATTCTTAATGAGTCTCTGCTGATCTGCGCTGTTGGGGTGGGGCTCGGGTTCCTTGCGACGTTTGTAGTGATTGAACTCCTGATGGCGGCTTTTCCCACCCTGCCGGTGGCCATCAGTTTGTTTTGGCGGGTTACAGCTGCCGCAATGGCAGTAACAGGTGGTACCTTAGGAGCGCTCTACCCAGCTGTCAAAGCGGCTGGGATGGATCCAGTGAAAGCGTTGGGTTATGAGTGAAATGATCGGAATGACTCGAAGAAAAGATGTGGTAGTCGTTGAAGACCTGCAGATGGTGTACCGGGTCAGTAAACTAGAGGTCCCGGCATTGCGAGGGGTGGATTTCACGGTGAAAGAGGGGGAGTTTGTGGCCGTGATCGGGCCAAGCGGATGTGGTAAATCCACATTGCTCCATTTGATCGGTGGGCTTTTGAAACCTACCTCGGGCCGGATTCTTATCGAAGGCGTCAGCATCAGCTCGGTGAGTGATTTCGAAAGAACCGAAATTCGGCGTCAGAGGATGGGATTTGTGTTTCAGAGCTACAACCTTCTGAACACCCTGACAGCAAGGGAGAATATTGCGCTGGCCAAACGCATCCAGGGGAACGGTCACTACGAGGATGGGAGTGCCCATCAGATCCTGCGGATGCTGGGTTTGGAAAACAAGATGGATCACAAGCCCTGGGAGCTGTCCGGTGGCGAGCAGCAGCGAGTTGCCATCGCACGGGCGGTCATCAATCGACCCGCCATTCTGCTCGCTGATGAACCTACCGGGAGTCTGGACTCGGAGAATTCCCGGATGGTTTTGAATATGCTGCGGGAATTGAATTCAGTGTACGGACAGACGATCATCATCATTACCCATGATCCTGAAGCCGCTGCGACTGCAGACCGTGTTATTGAGATGCGCGACGGGAAGATTTTGAACCGTGTTCAGAATATGTTTTACGCTATGGAAGAAAAGCGTTCTTAGCCCGGAATATGCATAGGTTCTTGTAACGAAGCGACGAAGGCGCCGACCTGAGTGCGTTGCGCCACCCGCGACGGGAGGCCCCCGCAAACGTACTCTCTGCAGTACGTTGAGGAGGCCGACCGAGTGCAACGCAGGCAGGTCGGATGATTTCGTCGCTGCAGGAGAGAATTTATGCATAATCCGGGCTAGTGAGAGGGAGGAGCCCGTGTTGCCGGCTGTATTGAGAGTCATCTTTTGGACCTATGAACGTGGTGGCTGGCAGTACGATATTCTCTCCGCTCTGATTCTGGCCTTCATCTTTCTCACTCCAAGGGCAGTCCTTGATGGTTCTGCGTTCTCAAAAGCAGAGGACCCACCGATAATGGAACAAAAGGACCAAACCATGACGGAACCAGCGCTTCAGATGCTTTCCGAAAACCCATGAAAGCGCGCCGACTCTAGTGTCTCGTCCCAGGAATACCATGAATCGGGAAAGGAAAATTGCTTGGTGAAGTCATGTAGATGGGTCCTTTTTATCTCTTCGCTGCTGTTTGCTTCTGTGGGACTCCCTGTTCAGGCGGAAACAGCGGAGTCTCTGACCCTGGAGCAAGTTTTGACCAAGATCGATCAAGTAGGGGCGAGTCTTCGATCGATGAGTTCGTCGATTTCACAGAAAAGATGGACCGATATCTTGCAGGAATTCGATCAGGGTGAAAGCGGCCGATTCTTTTTTCTGAAAGAGAAGGATGAGATCTACCTGCGTAAGGAAATAGACAAGCCGCAGGAAAACACCCTGATTATCAGCGAGGGAAAACTCCTCTACTACCAGCCTAAGATCAAACAGTTGCAGAAATATGATTTAGGGAACAGGCGTGATCGAACAGAATTTCTACTTCTCGGATTCAGCTCCAACAAGCAGGCCTTAAAGGAGGCCTACCAGATTCGACTGGGAAAGAAGGAAACCATTGAGGGGCGTGAGGCCTATCCGTTGGAGCTGACGCCGAAATCGCAGTCTCTGTCTGCGTACTTTTCTCAGATCGTACTATGGATTGACACCACCTTGTGGGTTCCCATCCAGCAGAAATTGGTGGAGCCCACCCGTGACTACCTGCTCATTCGTTTCGATGATATTGATCTGAATCCCAACATCTCCAAGTCCAGATTTGACTTGAAGTTACCCAAGGATGTGCAGGTGGTAGGCAGTTAAGTGAAGGGGTGCACTGACGTGCGCCCACAAACCCTGCTTTGTCAACGGCTTATAGGGCGCACGTCAGTGCGCCCCTATACTTCTTTTTGACGAGAACTTATGAATAGTCCGGGCTAGTCCTCTCGGCCGATACTCTCTCTCCTGGCTCCAGTTTCCTGTCTCCAGTTTCTTGTCTACTCTCTCCTTCTTTCTCTTCCTGCTTCTGATGGGCAAGGACCCAGGCGGGGCGGCCCATCATGCGGGCCCGTGTGTAGAGAATCCGATGAACGACGGTCCAGTTGGAAAGGACAGCAATGACCCAGACTATCGGGTCCATATAGTAAAAGGAGCCGATGATGAGAAGAACGATCCGCTCGGGTCGCTCCAAAAAGCCGACCTTGCATTGAGGAATGAGAGACTCAGCTCGAGCTCGGGTGTAGCTCGTCATCACAGATCCCATCATGACCACACCCACCAGCACGACGTAAGTCATCCGATCCTGTTGGCCATACCAGATGATCAGCCCAAGATACATGATGAGATCCGAGTATCGATCCATCACCGAATCAAAGAAGGCGCCGAAAGGGGTTGCCGAGTTCGTGTTCCGTGCCACCATTCCGTCGACCATGTCGAAAAGTCCGGCGATAATCAAGATCACTCCAGCAGTTGTAAAGCGACCCCGGGCGAAGGTATAGGCAGTGACAATACTCATCACAAATCCCAGAAAAGTGAGGTGATTGGGATTGATGCGAAGAAAAACGAGTATCTTGATGATGACTCTCAGAATCACTTGGGCGACGGCGCCAATGCTTTGAGAAATCATCTGCTTCGTGACGAGAACCTATGCATAATCCGGGCTCCAGTGACACTAAAAGACGTCGAGTTTGATGGTTAGGAACTCCTTGGGGTTCTGACGGAAATCGTAGAGCAACTTAACCATCTCCGAAGAAAGCTGATTTAGATTTTCGTACAATTTCTCGTCCTTGGCCAGGAGGCCTAGAGTGCCCTTTCCCTCTTGGATGCCGTTGACAAAGGCCGCAAAACGCTCTAACGATTGATCCAGGTTTTCATAAAGCTGATCATCGGTGGACAATTTACCTAACGTTCCCTCACCCTGATCTATCCGGCGAGTGATGCTCTCGATGCTGGCTAGCATGCTCTCACCCTTCTCGTAAATGGAAGGATCCTTGATAAACCTCCCCAGAGACCCCTCTCCTCGGTCAATCTGGGCCAAGACGTTTTGCAGGTGACCGGTTGCCGCGTTGATCTTATCATAGACTTCCTGCTCCTGAATTAGCCGGGCCAGAGTCCCTTCACCCTCTCTGAATTCCTGAATGAGCTGGGTGGCCTGGTCGACCGTCTCGGTGGCTTTGACTACGGCTTGGTTCAGGTTTTCGTAAAAGGAGGTGTTACCGATAAATTCGCTCAGGCTACCTTCACCCTCGGAAATCGGTGACAGGATCTGATTGACCTTCTCCGAGAGCAGGGACAGGTTGGCCAAAACGTCGTCCGCACCCGTAATCAACTCCTGAAACCCCGGCTGAGTTGTACCCGTGATGAGGACCACTTGCTCAGTCGAAGTCCCCAACCACCCTGTTTTCTCTTCTTCCACCACGAGAGGAGGTTCAGTGCTCCGCCCCAGGGAAATTTCGATGTATTTATCTCCCAGCAGCCCAATCGAACCCAAAGAGATATTGCTGTCCCGCTTGATCCAGTCCCGATACTCTGACTTGATTAGTGCGGAAACGACGATGTTCTGTAGATTTCCCCGGACCCGGTTAAGAGCCTTCCCGGTTGCCTCAAGATCTCTCCTCTGACGGGCTATCTGCTGCTCCAGATCGGCCACTTCTTCCCCGAGGACCAGGACCTGACGAGCCGCATCGCCGTACTGTTCGACCGCCTGATCGTATTCCTCTCTCAGGTCACGCAGGTTCTCCTCGCTTACGGAGATCTCCCCTTGAAGCCGCTCTACTCGCTGGTTCAAAGCTTCAATCTGTCGTAGTGATGCCTGGTTGGCTTCGGTGGCAGGGATATCGTCGGACTCCGAAATGCTGACGTCCGTTACATTTCCTACTTCCACGCCTGCTAGAAGCACGAGGTCTCCAGGTTTCAGTCCAGAAACGTTGTTCAGGTAGGTCCTTGCGTAAAAAGTCTCCTCGAGCAGGCCGACAGTTGTCCCGATGGTGAAGATCGCGGCACCCAGAATGATGCAGGTGACCAGGACAAAGAGTCCCACTTTGAGCTCTGTAAAACTCGGCTTACCTTTTGCTGGCATCTTCGCTCCTCATATTTTTCTCGTCTCCTTCTCCAGAAGAAAAAGTAACAGGATACGATTCATTCCAAAAATTCCTGAATATATCTATC
>JACZQQ010000093.1 GCA_022545645.1 Acidobacteriota bacterium
CTCTTTGATTTCCTTAAACCGGCTTTTTAATTTCCCTCTTTTTTTCTCTAACTTCTGGATCTCAGCATTAATCTTCCTGGCGCTGGTGCGGGAGAGATAATCAACGATTCCCGTTACCGATTCTTCCAGTTGTTTGCTGCTTTCCTCATCGCTATCCAGCAAACTGACACACAGCGATCGTAAGGGCGGTACCACTTGTTCACGCACGACCTGAAGAGCTTTGGAGGCATGACTTGCCACCAGAATGCTTTTGTTCTGGGCCAACAGGTGCCCGATGAGATTGGCGATGGTGTGGCTCTTTCCAGTGCCGGGTGGCCCCTGCACCAACACGGCTCCGGTTTCATCAAGCTGGCGGATCACACGTTCCTGTTCCGGATTGGCTACTTTAGTCAGAAGGATCTCAGAGGTTTCCGACCCCTCACCTTGCTGTTTAACCGATCTTCCCGTATCGATTCCCACGATCCGCACTAGCGACTCAGGGATAAAGTCGGTCTCGGAAAGATGTTGAATGTATTGATCCAGAGCATCCGAAAACCCGTGGTTGCCCCGCCCCAGATAAACCATGGGCTGCCGGTAGACATAGGGCGCCTGGGTGGCCTCCACGTCTTCCATGCTTTCAAAGTAAAGACCATCGGACCATATACCCTGAACCATGTCTTTAAGAAAATCACTTGTCCCTTGTCCACCCAGAGGATGGATATGCTCTTTAGTTACGATCTCCTGAAATCGTGAGATGTCCTTCCCATCAATTCCCATAAATCTCAATATCGCTGTATGCAGGGTCGGTGGGTCAAAGGCATCCCTGACCACAAATTCAGGCACACGTGAATTGAATTCCAGTTGAACCTTTTGGATGAGCAAGGGATGATGAACCGGCCCTTCGGGACTTTCCCAGCGGAAGATACCGTCGGCAACAAAAAGCTGGAATTTTTCCGATTCCCTCCTTAACCTCGACCAAAGGCCAAAGTATTCACTAAAAACGTTCAGGGCATCATGAACATTGAGTTCACTGTCTTCCCACTTTTTGCGTTCGTCCAGCCAATCCTCAAAGGCTTCCACTCTCTCCGGCGAATCGTCGAAAGCCTCAGTGACGGTTTGACCCAAGACATTCTTATAGGTCTTGCTCACGTGAATTTGAGGTTCAACACCGGGAGTTTCCCAACCCGCCTTGAGCCAGTTTTCCGCCACCACTGACGGAGGCGGACATTGGCTCTCGGTGGGTCGGCCCACTTTCAAGATAAAATTTCCAGCAACAAAATTCTCCTCATCAAATAACTGCTTCAGATATTCAAAGTGAGGTCCGACTTGAATCAGGGAATAATGGGGAAGCTGATCAAAATAGAGCTTCCAAGGGTGCTCATCCAGGTTGAGTACGGGAGGAGTCTTGGTACGGTGAAACTCCTGAAGGAACTTCAACACGCGAATAATCAGCGTGATGGCCCTTTTCCGCATTTGAGGAGAAAAGTTCTGTGTTTCCTGAACGGTCGCTTCTAGGGGAGAGGACATTGATGTTTTTTCTTTCTGAACGAAATTTGGTTCGAATCGTCTAAAAGTGTAGTTCGACCTGGCCTGTGGTCGAGATTGAAAGTGAAAAGAAAAACAATACGACAAGGAGAAATTCAGCCATCATATTCACTCTCTATAAAGTGTACTTTTCTGAAATGAGGCAGATCAAATCACCGAGGATCGGGGCTAGGTGAAGGCCCGCAAGGAGGGTACAATCGCCGTATCCGCGGCTCGGAAATTTGCTATCCTCACTCGCTTGGCAAGATAGGGAGAAGGGTTATGAATAGGCTGCTCATCATTGGGGGATCATCCTCACTCACGTTTCTGGTTTTGGGGCTGATCCTGGTGCGTGCGATGGGTTTCGAGCCTCGGGAGCGCAGTCCCGGGCTGTGGCTTTCCGGGGAAGTCGTCACCACAGCCGTTACTGACTGGTCCTTCACCGACCAAATTGAGCACGTCTACGTGGAGACTCGAACCTGGTACTCCATTCCCCACTCGGTCACGACCTATTGCACCACATACAACGGCGAACTCTACCTGACCTCCACCTACCGCCAGGCGGCTGAATTCCCAGGGAATCGATCCTGGAACCACAACGTGGTCCGTGATCCCCACGTCCGTCTAAAAATCGGGGATCGAATCTATGAGCGTCAATTATTCCTAGTGACGGATCCAGCCGAGAAAACGGCGGTGCTCGATAGCAAAGCGCAGAAATATCCGGACTTGAGAAGAGCCGAGGAAGACAGGGTCCACGTTCTCCGCACCGAGCCTTGGTAACACAGCCGTTCAGCAGGCTGAACGGCTGAAATCCCAAATTTAAAATTCCAAATCCTAAACAAATTCCAAATCTCAAATTCCAAAGGTGAAGTTCCCCCGCTTTGGTGGACAGTTTCTAGTTTGGGATTTGGGATTTAGGATTTGAGATTTCAGTCGGTCCGCCGACTGGTGTGTTTCCTGATGAACTCAGCAGTGAGTGTGTGGATCTCTTCCTGGCTGGGGACGATAGGCCCTCCCAGTGGACGCCAGCCATGTCCCGAGTTGCTGACCAGAACAAAAGTGGAATCCAGGCCAAAACTTTGAGCACGGTGATGCAGGGACTCGGACTGTTCGGGAAGGATAGTGGTATCTTTTTCGCCGGTCAAAAGGAGGATTGGAACAGCACCCTGGGCCAAGTGGGAAACAGGACTCATGTGCTGGTACAGATCCGGTTCCTCATCGTAAGTCTTGCCAAAAATCTGTTTGAAGTTGGCGCGACCTGCGGGACCTCTGGCCGAGGAAAGGGCAAGGTCGCCGGCACCATACCAGGACACCACACAGCGTACCGTTGAGGGATAAGCGGCCAGGGCAGGGTTGCCTGGAAATGTGTCACTGGGTGGAAGACCCACCATCAAGGCAAGGTGTCCACCTGCTGAGCTACCCCAAACGGCCAGTCGGTCCGAGTCGATCCCATAATCGGCGCCTTCCTTGTGAAGAAAACGAATGGCATCATTCACGTCCTCCACAAGCTGGGGCATTTTGATCGAGTCATCGGCTAGCCTGTAGTCAATCGAGACACCGACGTAACCCTCCCGGGCCAGCAGTTCAAACACCGCCAGATAGTCAACGACGTAACTCTCCGGCGTGTCGAGGACAATCTTCCTGCTGTTGGCCGTCCATCCACCCCCATGGATAAAGATATGGGCAGGAGCCGGCTTTTGGATCTTCCCGGATGGATAGTAAATATCCATCTCCAAGGGCAGAGTTCCTTCCGTCTTGAAGACCACCGTCTTCAGGGTACCCGACCAGGTTTTGGGCTTGGCCATTCCATGAACGGTGAAAGCAAAGGATAAGACCACAATCCAGATCAGCACATGGTCATTCGAAAACAAAGCCCCTCCTTACATCACCCGGGCCAGTTCTGCAGATCAATGCAATTCGATGCCGCTAGACAGGAATATGCATACATTCTCTACTGCAGCGACGAGTTCATCCAGTCTACCCGTGTTGCACGATCCGCCCTTGAAAACTTCAGTCACTCTCGCTGGCCTTGACCGTATCAGCCAGGAGTTTCCAGGGAAGAAGGATGCCGTGCCCTGGAACAATCTGGAGGGGTCTCCAGCCCGCCTTGGTGACCACCTCGTATAAGGCTTTTGCTTCCTCCGGAAGACGAGGAGTGTCATCCAGGACCACCTGCCAGCGATCCCCCTGAACCTGAAACATGTCGCTCTCGAATAAGAGCCTCTCCTTGGGCAGATAGATGGCCAGGTATCCACTGGCATGAGGGTTGGGAACGTGCAGCAGCTCGATGGTCATAGTCCCGTCGGTGATGGTGTGGGTGTCCCCCACCACTTCGATCTGGGGTTCCCGGCCCGACAGAGCCAGGCTGTCCGGCTTCAGAGTGTGGGGCCGTGTGAGGATCTCCCGGATCACCTCCTCGTTGTTGGCATGGGTCACAACGGTCGCCCCTTCGGCGACATAGCCGCGGATGCCCCCGGTGTGGTCCGCATGATGATGGGTGGTCAGCAAGTAGCGTATCGGCTTGTCACCCACCGTCTCTCGAATGTGGCGGATCACCTCCAAAGTTTGCATCTCGTTGCCGGGTCCCTCCACCACCACGATGAAGTCCTCAAACTCCACCCACATGTTGTTCATGTGCATACTCTCCCCGAAGTAGACCCCGTCTGCCAACTCCGACGGCAGTACCTCAATGGTGTCGGCGTGTCCGATTTCCTGGGATAGTTCCTTGAGTCCCTCGGGAATCTGAAGCTTCTCTTCAGGCAACTCCCCGTTGATGCTGATCGAAGACCACTCCCGCACCTGGGTAATCTCGCCCATATCCTGGGTAGTCTCCTTGAAGGGCAATTTCACATTCCCGACATCCCGGTAGTCGGAGAAGGACCGCTCTCTCTTCAGGTCTCCGAATGGGTTGCGGTCTTCCGTGAAATCGAGCCTGGTGATCAGACGGGTCTCGCGGTCGACGTAAACCTGGTAAACCGTTCCCCCCGGGTACTCGACGCTCACCACGTCTTGAAGACGACCTTCCAGCTGGGCCTCACTAATTCCCTGCAGGGTGGCTTCATCCCCCAGAGCGTGCACCAGGAACCTGGCGATGTCCCGGTCCCACTCCGTTTTATATCCCTCCATCTGATGGGGCTCCAAGGGTCTCAAGGCCATGCCGAAGACATCCCGGTAACCTCCCTTTTCCCAGTCTGCCACTGTCGGGATTTCCCTCGAGCCGCTGAGGCCCAATTCGCGGGGTACGGTGAAATCAATCCACTGCTTGAAAGGACTGAGTCGTCCCACCAGCAACCGCTCAGTGGTGACATGTCCCTGGCCCAGCGACGACCGCTGCGATTGTCCTTCACGGCTGATGTTTTGGATGGAATCTAATGCCTCAAGCCCTCCCATGGCATCAGCTGCCTCGTTCAGCACGTCCCGGGCTTGCTGTTGTGGGGTTTGAGACCCGCAGCCCAGCTGAAAGGCAAACAGAACGGCGATAAGCCAAAACCCATTCTGGTATCTGAATTCCGAGTGTTTCATGATCATCCCTCCTAAGAATTGATCCCTATGATAGGCGCATCGCACTCCCTTTTCCAGAAGAAAAAGTGCTCATGTCAGTGCATATAGAAGAAGCAGGCGAAGACGGGAGGAGTGGCAGTCACCTGGATCTCGCCTTCCGTGCCTGTTATGGGATCAACAGGTCCATCATCTGTGGTCAAGGCTCTCACCACATTTTTCAATTTGATGGTCTGTTCAACAGCGGCATCCTCGGAAATGGTGAAGGCCAGATCTGCGATCACACCACTGGGAATGGACTGTCCCTTTGCGGTGGACACGGTCACCGTGACAACCGAGTCCTCCGGATTTTGCTCATCGACCTCGACAACGGCACGAACTTCAGCGTTGGCTGCCTGAGCAGACAACCCGCTGGCAACCTCATTGAATGAGAGGAGCTGATTGGGGAAGGTCACCTCGCTTATGGCCGTTTCCACCTCAACTCCATCGGGAACATCCAGGATCAGCGGAATAAAGACTTCATGACCCGGCTGATGGACATCAAAGCCTAAGTTCAAAGTGGTGACTTTCCGGCCCTCTTCCTGGGCGAGAGCATGGGTTGAAAAGATGGCTCCGGCCAAAATGATGAGGGTGGCCAGGAGGATCCGCCGGAAACAAATGACGCGGTTCATCTTCTTACCGGCGCGCTACCAGTTCCTCATAGGTGGAGATGATTGCGCCCTCGGGTCTCAAGCTATACTCCCTGGAAAAGTCGGGATGCAGGAAAACCGGCTTCCCACCCAACAGGGTCATTAAGGATCGAGTTTCAGAAATCTCCTCCTCGGGGATCGTCATGTAGTCGCGATCGAGCACCACCAGGTCGGCCAGCTTGCCCGGCTCGATGGAGCCGAGCCTGTCACCTTTCAGGACATAGTTAGCCCCGTTCTGGGTGGCGATTCTGAGAGCGGTTTCGCGGTCCACCCTCTGATCAGGTCCCCAGACTCTGCCCTGTGTGTCCTTGCGCGTGATCAGGTTTTCGACCCCCGCCCACTCCCCCTCCAGGGAAACGTTCATACCTGCATCCAGCATGTTCTTGATGGGGGCCACATAAGTGTGTGCCACCTTGTCGCCAAAGGCCGCAGCAATCATGGGGGCGCGATCCCCTTCACCCAGCGGGCTGCAACTCCACATCAGCCCTAGCTTGGCCGCCCGCGGGACGTCCTCGGGTTCGATCAGCGTACAGTGATCCATGGCCCAGCCTCTGACGGATCCCGGATTGGCCTGGTCAATTCGCTCCAACAGGGAGATCAGGCGGGAATGAGAATCATTCCCGGAGACATGAACATTGGCGGAGCGCAAACCGTCCCGGGCAACCTGGTCGTACCACTCGTTGAAGTAGTTGGCCTTTATACTGGCCCCCCGGGTACCTCCACCGTACTCAATGTCCATCAGGCATTGGCCGCGCGGCCACCATCCGGAGACCGCAGCCAACCCCATCATCTGAGAGTCCCCTCCTTCGGCAGCGGCCACCGCCTCAGAATCTCGCTCGATGCTGATGCACATTCTGGAGCCCGCTCCATCAACCGCCCGGGAACTCATCGAAGTGATCCAGATCATGTCGGTACCGGCGCCCATCTCGAACTGCCGGTCGGCGCCCGGAATCCCGAAGGTCGACATGACCCCGTAGCCGTATCTGACGGGCATCTCGCCGCGCGCTTCAAGCCACTGATAGGCTCGCACACTGGAGGTATGCAGACCGCCTGAAATCGTCGTGTTCCCCACTGCTAATCGTTCTTCCAGATTTTTCCTGTAAAGGGGAGCGACGTGTTGAGGATCGGGAGGAGGAATAAACTCCTCATCCTCCAGAAGGATTCGGACAGCAGGAGCCTCCAGATGCCCATCCGGTCTGCCTGACTCGTCAATCCAATACCGCCCGTAGGTTTCAATGAAGTCTCCGTACTTGTTCCACAGCTTCTCAATGGCCTTGCTGTTGATCAGCATCATGTTCACGACCGGTATCCCTCCCGAGAGAGCGATCGGATTATCGGGAGCGGCCTTGTCCAGTTCCCACCGGTCTAGATCGTCAAAGATCAGCCCGGCCTGATCTCCCCTCGGTTGAGTGGAAAAGTAGACCCACTCGCCCGGCTCTATCTTGAAGGCCGCAATGATGTCCTTGATCTGCTTCAGGACATCGTCCTTGGTTCTTACCGTTCTGAAGTTCAAAGGAAATTGCCTGCGCTGCTGGGGAGGCAAATCTCTGCCATAGTCTCTGGGTGATTCCAGATGCACGTGGGTATTGATCAGCCCCGGCGTCACCGTCCTCCCCTTCAAGTCAATCTTGAGGGTGTCGGGCCCGGCCAGCTTCAGAACATCATCGTTGGTTCCCACCGCCAAAACCTCGTCGTCCAGAATCGCCACCGCCTCGGCTATGCTGAACTGGGCATCAACGGTCAGAATCTTGCCGTTGTGTAGAATCGTGTCCGCCGTCTGCTGGGCGTAGCCCACGCTGATGTTGGCAACGATCACTGCAGCGGCGATCCAAATATGCTTTCCCATGATGAACCCTCCCTGGATTGTCCCGTAAAGTACAAGAAGAAAGCGGTGCGGTCAAGAAATGAGGATGGGTCATGGGTGATTCTTCAAGAAGACGATTCTTAAAAAAGACTGTCCCTTAAAGGTCCCCTAAAGGGTAAATAGCTACTATGCGCTCGATTTTCACCATAATACAGGGTATTTGGTCCTAAAATATGTGATCATTGGACTATAATAGTTTTTATAGCCCTATTTGGGGTAGTGATCGATACTGTCAGGCCAGGGACGCTTAGGCCGCTCTGAGAGCAGCCGCTACAAGGGGGAAAAGCCTTCATCTGCTCCGTTTCGACTAAATTATTGGATATTTGATCCTATTCAGGCATAAATATTGGGGTATATTAGGCTCTCTGATCCTATTTTCGGTGTTTTTCCGAAGCTCCCAGACCACAGCGAGAGACTGGCCGAAAGTCGAAATCTGAAATTCGAAATTCAGGACTTGGCAGTCTCCTGCCTTCTGTCTGTTGTCTGTCTCCTTCTTCCCCATTGTGATCCATTCCTGAAGCATTTAGAATGATGGTGCGGAACATTTCGAATCGAATGAGGAGGTATATATGACCAACCGACTGGTGAGTAGTTTTGTGGCAACCATCATCATGCTGACCCTGGCAACAGGTGCGATCTGGGCTCTTCAAACCAAGACGGAGCGCATCGCCATTTCCGAGCTGAAGCAGAAGCTGGACCGTGGCGATAAACTCCTCCTGATCGATGTCCGAGAGGACTGGGAACTGGAAGAGGACGGTGCTATTCCCGGTGCCATCCACATCCCAATGGCGGAGCTGGACATGCGGATGAAGGACATCCCCAAGGATGTCCAGCTCGTCTTCTACTGACAGGCTGGAGGGCGCGCGGCGCGTGCTGCTGATAAATTTACCCAGGCCGGCTACCAAGCCGGTCAATTTTGCGGTATCAGAGATTGGAAGAGCGAAGGACACGCAGTTGTTGAGAAGGTGGATCGACCGGCGGAAGGTCCGATCCAGCCCTAGTCCGGGATAGCCACAATAGGAGACGAAGTATGCGGAAACTATTGATCGTGGGTGGATCCATCTTGGTCGTTTGCCTGGTTGTGGGACTCCTGACGCTGCGCTTCATGGGTTATGAGCCTCGGGATGGCAGCACCGGGTTCTGGCTAACCGGGGAAGTTGTCACCACACCGGTCACCGATTGGTCTTTTACCGAAGCCATTGAGGAGATCTTCGTGGAGACTCGGACCTGGTATTACATCCCCCACTCAGTCAACACCTATTGCAGCATCTACAACGACAATCTCTACCTCTTCTCCGCGTATTACCAGGGAGGGAAGTTTCCAGAGAGTCGATACTGGAACCGAAACGTACTGCGTGATCCCCGCGTCCGTCTGAAGATCGGAAATCAATTATTCGAACGAACCCTATCCTGGGTGACGGATGAGGCCGACAGGGAAGCTGTCCTCCAGACCTTTGTTGAGAAGTATACGGAGTGGCACAGTCCCGGACTAGAGAACGTCCATATGTTCCTGGTCTTGCCTTAGCCCGGATGTGCCGCCCCTTCAGGGCTCCAATCTGTCGCTGAATCCTTTCCAGGGGCTTACACCCCTGGCTATTTCATGTCGCCCCGCTGGGGCTCCGGAAATCGCGCTGTCTGTCGTGCTGTCGTGCGCGCTTCGCGCGCATTCCAGATTCCAGGTCTCAGGTTTGTAATTTGAGATTTGAAATTTGTTTGGGATTTATAATTTAGGATTTTGAA
>JACZQQ010000006.1 GCA_022545645.1 Acidobacteriota bacterium
CTCGCGTCAGGGCCTGATGGATTTCAATGGAGGCTCCCCCAGGATAACCAAAAATCACCTCGACGCCCTCTCGGATGAGAGCTTCCACCGTAATTTCCGAGCCCTTGAGAACTTCACTACCGGTTGCAATATTCGTCGTCATAGCACTTCACATCCCCTTAAACGAAACGAGTTAGTCATTCTAGCCTCGGAGGCTAGGAAATTCAAGGAGACGCCAGAAGCCAGAAAGCCACTGACCGCTGACAACTGACAGCTTACTCCTAACTCCGGCCCCTTGTCTCCTGTCTTATGCTACTCTTCAATCATGATCAGTCCGACGCCAGTTCCCTCTTCTCTCGCTCTCCAGCAGGATGTATCACTGGCTGATCTGAGCACCTTGAAAGTGGGTGGAACCGCCTCCTGGTTCACCCAGGTGTATGACCTGCAGCAGTTCCAGCAGACGCGTATCTGGGCGGAAAAGCAGGGACTTCCCATCTTTTATATGGGTGAGGGGAGTAATGTGCTCTTCTCAGACGAGGGTTTTCCCGGCTTGATCGTGCAGAATTGCATCACAGGAATAGAGCCCTATGGAGAGGAAGTGGAGATCGGCGCTGGCCAGAATCTGATCGAGGCCATTCGTCGGCTCAATCGTCTGAAGCTCTCGGGCATGGAACGTTTATACGGAATTCCCGGAACAGTGGCGGGCGCTTTGGTGGGAAACGCGGGTGCCTACGGCCAGCAGATCGGCGATTCAGTGGTGGAAGTGAGTATCTGGTCGAATCATCAGGTGCAAGTGCTCCCGGCTCGCGATCTGGACCTTCGCTACCGCTACAGTCGGTTTCAAAGGCAGCGAGACTGGTTTATCCTGAACTGCAGGCTACGCCTGCAAAAGAGCAGCGAGCCCCTTCAGGACATTTCCGATGAAATTCTGACCAAGCGCCTGGTGAAGTATCCTCAGGGATTGAAATGCCCGGGAAGTTTCTTTAAAAACATCAACTTGGATGAGATCTCCGAGACGGCCCTGGAGAGTATCCCCGAGGACTTCATCATGTTTGGCAAAATACCGGCAGGTAAACTACTGGAAGCCGTGGGAGCCAATGGAGTTCGCCGTGGAGATGCCCAGTTCGCAGACTATCATGGCAATCTCATCGTCAACCTGGGCCGAGCAACCAGCCAGGACATCCTCACTCTGGCCGACGAGTATGCCGGGCGGGTGTGGGAGCATTTTCGGATTCGTCTCGAACCGGAGATCCTCATCGTTGATGACGGAGAGTGGGCCCATCTTAGAGGTGGGGATGAGTAAGCGGTTTGTGATCTCAGGACGCCAGCAACTTTCGGGTGCCTATCCGGTACAGGGAAGCAAAAACGCTGCTCTTCCCCTGATTTCGGCAGCTTTACTCTCCAAATCCATCATTCATTTTCAGAACGTTCCCCGAATCGCGGACGTGGATGGCTTACTGCAACTCGTCGAGTCCCTCGACGTGAAAACTCAGTGGGAGAATGGGACTCTCTCTCTGGACTCGAGAAACTTTCGAGGCGGAGAACTGCCGCCCCTCCTGGTGGAAAAACTGCGCGGGGCCATCCTCTTGCTGGGATCCATGGCGCCCTTGCTGGGTTCCGTCTCCTGTCCGATGCCAGGAGGCTGCCACATCGGCAGGCGTTCCTTTGATGCCCACTGGGAAGTCTTCCGGGCGGCTGGATTCTCGGTGACCGAGCATTCTCGTCGAATCGAGTTGGAGAAAACCGAAACCGTTGAAACGCCCCGAGTGTATCTTACGGAAAGCTCGGTAACGGCAACTGAGAACGCACTGATCCTCTTTTCCGCACTGGGCCAGGGGATCATTGAGAATCCGGCACGGGAGCTTCATGTCCTGACTCTGGTGGAATTTTTGCGTCAACTGGGCTGCGAAATCGAATTACACCCCCTTTGGTATCGTGTCAGGAGTGGAATTTCCGGCCAGGAAAAGGAGTTGGTCTTTCAGGTACCCGCCGACTACATGGATGCCGGGACCATCGCCATCGCCGCCGCGGTTACCGGAGGAGAGGTGCAGCTGCAGGGAGTCTCCAAGGAAGAACTCCGGCCCATCCTGAATATCTTTGAACAGTTCGGTCTTCAGTTTGAGGAGATGGGGAACCAGGAGTTGAAGGTCAAGGGAGTCGATCTCACCAACCCTTCCCAGGTTACCGCAGGTCTCTGGCCCTCCTTTCCCACCGACCTGGTGAGTCTGGCCATCGTCCTGGCCACTCAGAGCAAGGGACTTTGCCTGATCCATGACTGGATGTACGAAGCCCGCATGTTCTTCATCGACAAGCTGATTCGAATGGGGGCCAACATCACCATGTGTGATCCTCATCGGGTGATCGCTGAAGGACCCTCCCTGTTGAGAGGAACCCAGCTGGAATCCCCCGACATTCGCGCCGGCATGGCTCTGGTTGTGGCGGGTCTTTGTGCCGATGGCGTTACCACCATCGAACATGTTGAAGTGATTCAGCGAGGATATGAAAGGGTGGTAGAGCGACTCAGCTCCATCGGTGCGCAAATCTCGGAAGAAGAGTGATTTGGCCCGCAGGCTGAAGCCTGCGGCTCTGCCGGAGTTAACCAGGAGCAGTCAGAGCCGTGGGTTTCAGCCCACGGGCATCTTCTACCTTAGACCTCACGTGGAAAGACCACCACCCGACGAAAAGGCGCCTTCCCTTTGCTTTCAGAATAGAGCCCATGTCCATGCACGAGCTCGTGCTGCAGGCGTCGAATGTAAGGATTCTGGGGAGAAAGCTCGGAAGGCTCAACATTGCGTTGAACCCTGATCACCGCATCCTCCGCCTCCTGGATGGCGAAACCAAAATCGGGAGCAAAATCATCCTCAGGGTGCAGGACATCACGAAAATAACTTCTCAAGAAATTCTTGATCTGGGTTAGCGTGTTACTCTTAATGACAAAGAATTCCACACCTTCATTGAGTGCCTGCTGCAACTTTTTGGGCTGACGCTTCTTCTGGGCTTTGAGGCTAAGAATAACCTCCGCGTTGATCGGCTGATCTCCGATTCGCGCAGGCACACCCAATTCTTTGATTGCCTTCTCCAAGCGAGTCCGGCTGACGGCCAAGGGGTAGATTCGTACCGTCTCCGTTCTGCTTCGAAGACCCGTCTGGCCTGGCGACTCTTTGGATTCCTGCGCCGTGTCTTCGGTAACATCTTTAATCTGAACACTCCCATTGGCACCGCGAACACGAATCTCGGGATGAAATCGGGCTCCAGCCAGGAGTCGGTCCACGACAGTCGCGGTGTCATGATAGATGGCCAGGCGATCTCGGTGCTGGATTTCGACCAGATTATCAAAGGTGGGTGGGGCCTTCCGTTCCAACACCGTTTTTTGCGTTCCTCTTCTTCGAGCTTCTTCATCAGAGAGAGTCACGGCCTGAATCCCTCCCAGCAGATCGGAAAGAGTTGGATTCATGATCAGATTGTTCAGAGTGATCCCATGGGCGGTGGCAATCAACTGCACTCCCCGCTCGGCGATGGTTCTTGCTGCCCGGGCTTCCTCGAGAGTTCCGATTTCGTCAATGAGGATCACCTCGGGCATATGATTTTCCACGGCCTCAATCATCACCCGATGCTGCAGTTCCGGGGACAAGACCTGCATGCGGCGCGCCCTGCCAATACCGGGATGAGGAACGTCGCCATCACCCGCAATCTCGTTGGAGGTGTCGACAACCACCACTCGTTTACCGAGTTCATCCGCCAAAACACGGGCCGCTTCTCGAAGAAGCGTCGTCTTTCCAACACCAGGCGGACCCAAAAGAAGCAGGCTTTCTCCCGTTTCGATGACGTCTCTTATGATATCCACCGTACCGGTGACCGCCCGGCCCACACGACAGGTGAGTCCGATGATCTCCTGGCGTCGATTGCGAATGGCACTGATCCGATGCAAGGTGCGCTCAATTCCAGCACGATTGTCCCCGGTAAAGGCTCCCACCCGGCTGGTGACGTAATCCAGGTCCTGGCGCGTCACCTCCAGATCATCCAGGTAGACGACACGATCGAAAAAACGAGCTTCAGGCTGTCGGCCCAAATCCTCCACGACTTCTACCAGGTCCTGTAGATCAGGCTCCTTTTCAAGGGTCTCCCGAAGGTGAGGAGGCAACACTTCCAAAAGCTTCGGCAGGTCATCGATAACCTCCTGAGCTGCCTTGTCAGGGGGCTTTTTCTTGACTTTGGCTTCCATCTTTTCCCTATATCATACGATTTTTCCTCATTTCGTTACAGGGGGAAGTATGGGCAAGGGAAAAGACTGCTCTTCTCGCACCGCCTTCGGCGCCCTTTTCGTTACTATAAGGGGCGACATGAAATAAGGGGCTCAAGCCCCTGGAACAGGGAGTTCTTCCGAAGAGCCCTGTAAGGGCGGCACAGAAACCAGCGGAAACGTGTGCCACATTTCCTTCCCAGCTGGTTTTTAAACAGCTCGCACACCACTTCTTGACGAAACGCTATGAATAATCCTCACTGCATAGTAAAGTTCGGCGCATGAAAAAAGTACTCTTTTTCCTCATTCCTTTCTGGCTGGCACCTCTCCTGGCCCAATCCACGGCGGAGGAGAAAGTCCTCCAGAGTGTCCAGCAAATGATGCAGAATGACGACGGCACGGTCATCTTTTCTGAACTCTACAACGATGACCGATTCAGTTCCGAGGAAAAGGCTTTTCTGGGACGCCTGTACGAAATTTTCTTCCAGATTCCTCTTTTTTTAAAATCGGAATACGAGAGCACGGGGGAAATCCCAACCCGGAGCCACATCGCTTCCGGTTTTGGCATCACTCCTCAATCCGTGGATCTACTGCTAATGGTCATGGAGTCGGATTCACGGATGCCCACCCTGTTTGAAAGAAATCCTCTGAGCCGGGAAATTGAATCCCTCCAGCTGGCCACTATTGACGCATTCATTGAGCGCCGCAGCGGTGAGGTCAAGGTGACCCAGTGGGAAGGACAAACTCTTCCGGCATTTGAGCTGACCACTTTCCAAGGGGAGAAAATTGGCAACCGAGATCTTGCTGAAAAGAACTTACTGATTTACTTCTGGTTTACTGGATGTCCCCCTTGTATCCGGATCGCCCCCAATCTGGATTACTTGGACCGCCGGTATTCCGCCTCCAATTTCCAGGTCATTGGTTTCAACGCCGACCACGTCATTGGGGTGAATGCCACCGATCAGCAAAGGGAGGCTTATCTTCAAGAGCATAACTTGAGTTTTGCAAATGCCCACCTGGATCAGGCCACTTGGGAAGCGTTTGGAAATGTGCAGATATTTCCCACTCTATTTTTCGTCGGTTCTGACGGCACCATTTTCCGTCACATGATCAATTATCAAGATCGAGAGACCTTGGAGAGCATCATCAAGGCACTGACTCAAGCGAGATAACTCCAGCCCATGCAGCTGTTTCGCGAAATCGGTCTGCTTTCGGCCACTCTCCTGGTGGTGGGCAACATCATCGGCATCGGAATCTTTACCACCACCGGCCTCATTGCCGCTGAAATTGGAAACTCGCCCTGGCTGTTGGGTGTTTGGATCCTGGGAGGATTCCTGGCGCTGATTGGGGCCGCTTGCTATTCCCTACTGAGTAGGAAAATTCCGCAGGCTGGCGGGGAATATGCGTTTCTTTACCCCACTTACGGTCCCTTTGCCGCTTTTCTAGCCGGGTGGGCTTCCCTTATATTTGGATTTTCGGCGCCCATTGCCGCCTACGCACTGGCTCTGATCGCCTACCTCAGTCCGTTGCTTCCCTCCGGGCTCTTTGAGCATTCCCTCATTCAAAAAGGGACCGCCGGTTTGATCCTACTGGGAATCAGCTTCCTGATGGTTCTGGGACTGAGATTCGGCAGCCGCTTCCATTCAGCCATCACTCTTCTCACCCTGGGACTCATCATCGGCTTTGCCACGCTGGTCCTTCTGCGCACCCCAGTCCTTCAAAACCTGGAACCGATTCTTGCGGGAAATTTATCACCCGACTTGCCCGCATTGGGCACTGCTATCGTTATGGTGATGTTTGCTTATAGCGGCTGGAACGCTGCCGTTTACGTTGCTGAAGAAATTCGCCGACCGGCTGTCTATATTCCCGCGGCCTTACTGCTGGGCACAGTGTTTGTAACCGCTATTTACGTTTGGATGAATCTAGCTTATCTCGGTGCCCAGTCTCTCACCCAGATTGAAGGAGAGATCGCGATCGCGGAGATCACTGCACTGGCAGCTTTTGGGCCCGAAGGCAGGGTGATTGTCAATATCCTGGTCCTCTTCGCCATTCTCAGCTCGATCACGGCCATGTCCATCGCCGGACCCCGAGTCTATTTCGCCATGTCTCGAAATCACCTGTTCCCGGCCTGGCTGGCCGAGGTGGATGAAGAAAGGAGAATTCCTCTGAAAGCCATCTGTTTCCAGACCGCCGTTGCCCTTCTTCTGGTGGCCATTGGGACTTTCCGCTGGCTTCTGATTTCTTCTGGATTTATTCTTCTTCTTTTTTCAACGCTCACGGTTTCGACCCTTTTCATGGTCCGGAAGGAGAAGGACAACCCTTACTTCTGGGTCCTCCATCGCTTTCTTCCTGGCCTCTTTGTCCTCATCAATGCCGTGGTCCTGGCCGTGGTCCTGGTCAGCGCGGTTGCCTCGAATCCAAGCGAAACAATAGCAGGAGGGGTGACCCTGCTCGTGGCTCTGCCGGTTTACTTCTATTACAAAGGGAAACAAAAGAACTTGTAGCGGCCGCTCTCAGAGCGGCCACAGGCTCTTTGGGACGAGACACTAACGAAGCTGCTGGACCTCTCCGGTCATGGGGACAAAGCGAACATCCGTGATATAGGTTCTCTTGACTTCTCCTTTTTCCCTGGTCACCAGGGTCAGAGTTTGAATCTCTCCCTGTGGACCCACCGGCACCACCAGTCTTCCTCCTTCAGCTAGTTGGTCAATCAGGGGTTGCGGAATCTTCTCGGGTGCGGCAGTGATCAAGATGATGTCAAAGGGCGCCTTTTCGGGCCAACCCTGGTAACCATCGCCCTGACGAACCTCCACGTTGTCATAACCCAAGTCAGAAAGCGTCTTACCCGCTCTTTCTGCCAAATCGGGGATGATTTCGATCGTATAAACTTCCTGAACCAGTTCACCCAGAACCGCCGCCTGGTATCCAGAACCCGTTCCCACCTCCAGAGCTCGATCCCCGGGTTTGGGATCCACCGTCTGAGTCATCAGGCCGACTATATAGGGCTGAGAAATGGTCTGTCCCTGGTCAATGGGCACAGGACTGTCGATGTAGGCATATTGACGCACCGATTCGGGCATGAACAGATGTCTTGGAACCTTTTTCATGGCCTCCAGGACACGTTCACTTTGAATATCCCGACTTTCCAGTTGGGTTTCCACCATCTGTTCACGCTGCTGGGCAAGGTCCTCTTGGGTCATCGGGTTCCCGCTGACGGGAGGAGAGCTACAGGCGGAAAGAAGAAAAGAACAGAGAAGCACGGGCATAAATCGAAGCATGAATTGAGTCTAGCACCACAACTCCGCTAAAATGGAGAAAATCGTGTTGATTCGAGTTCTGATCCTCACTTTTAGCTTAGGGGCCGCTTCAGGCCAGAGTGTGGTGGAGTTTACTCAACAAGCCTCCCAGCTGGTCCTCCAGCATCAGTGGGAGGAAGCGATCAACCTGCTCAGAGCTGGACTCGATCAACACCCCCGTCAACCCGAGCTCCTACTGCAATTGGGAAGCCTCCTGGTGCGCTCGGGAAGGTTTGAGGAAGGCGAAAAACTGCTTCAAGAAGCCTTGGAACAGCAACCCGGGAACTCGGAAGTGCTTCGCAATGCCGGAGAGGCTCAACTGAAGCAGGGTCGCTTTTCTTCTGCTGTTGCCTTATTTCGAGAATCTCTACGCCACAGTTCCGAGAATGTGGAAGCGCATCATCGTTTGGCTTTCTCACTGCTGGCTCAAGGCCAAGAGGAACTTGCCCTTGAACATTCACGCCAGGCGGTTGAGCTCAACCCGCTCGATCCAAGATTTCGTCGCCTTTATGCCTTCTTGCTGGACACTCAGGGTGAAGAAGAGAAGGCCTATGAACAGTTAAAGCTCGCTTATCGACTGGCACCGCGGGACTCGAAACTGCTTTTTGAGCTCAGTCAGAGACGCCGGCTGGCGGGTCATCTCTTTCAGGCTCTGGAATACCTGGAGCTGGCCTCCGAGGTCGACCCTGAGAACCCTCTTTATCACGAAAGACTTTCCGATATTTATGAACAGCTGGGTCAGACAGAAAGGGCAGGAGAGGAAGCCAAGCGGGAAAGCGATCTGCGCCAGGCCTTCGAAAAGTACATCACGGCCATGAGCCTGGCCGTCAAAGGAAAGAGAGTTGAGGCAATGGGCATTTTGGAGCCCGTCGTCCAGGCCCATCCGGAGTTCGTCACGGGAATGATGCTTCTCGCCGACCTCTATCAGAAATTGGGCCAGCAGAGCCGAGCTTTCGACCTCTATCTGAAGATTCTCGAGCAAGATCCTTTCCAGGCCTCTGCTCGAGAGGAAGGCGCCTGGATCCAGGTCCAGCAGGGTCTCCTGGATTCCGCTCTACAGTTGTTGGAGGAATCCGGTGTTCCAACGCCCAACTACACCCTGATCGCCGCCTATCAGAGAATGATTCAAGAGGACTGGGCAGGCGCTCTCCAATACTTCCGTCAGGTGGAGGTCCAGAACCCCCTGCATCCCGGTCTGTTACAACTGATCAGCTATTGCCTCAACGCCCAGGGAGAAAAAGAGGAAGCACTGCGTCATCTGGACAAGGCCGAGGCACTTCGGCCCGGAGATCCTGAGATTAAGCTTCAGATGCGGGAGATCAAATTCGAGGACGCCTTGCACCTTCTCTCTGAGAAGAAATGGAGCGCCGCCCTGGAGATTCTCCAAGAGCTGATGCAGGAGGACGTCCAAGCCAACTATCTGCTGCGTATGGCCTACTGTCACCAGCAACTGGGTGATCTTCATCAGGCAGTTCAGGAATATCGGGCAGGATTGGAGGCCGAGCCCACCGCCACCTGGGCCCGAATCAATTTCGCCTCGACTCTCTATCGCCTGGGAGAATATCAGGAATCGGCCAACCAATGGGAACGGATTCTGCCGGAATCCAAGACCCCGGACACCTACTACCGGCTGGGACTGTCCTATTCTCACCTAGGTCGTTTTCCCGAAGCCGAGTACGCCTTTGATAAGGCCGTGCAGTTGGGAGATGAACGCCCGGAAGTACTGTACAATCTGGGCCTGAGCCGTCTTCGCTCCAAAAAGCTTGATGAAGCACGGAATCTGATCCGTCGGGCGGCCGTTGCGGGCTATCCACCGGCCAGAGAGCTCCTTCCCCAACTGGTTCAGTGAATAGGAGAGTTTCTAAAACTCATTGATCCGGTCGATGAACTGTCTTAATCGACCAAAATTGCGGCGATTAAAGGACAGGCTCAAGCGGGGAAGCTCCAGCAACTCGGGTTCATCCCGCTCTTCCTGATAGGGGTCGCAGGCTTCAACTGAACCGTCCAGGACAATATCCTGAAACTCTTCATTCAGGCTCTTGATCGATGCCTTGGACAAGGATTGGTTCAGGCGCAGAACCAGTTTTTGTCCGTGGTCCACGTATCGGGAAGAATGGTAGCAGCGATAAAAGTTCAGAATCTCCCGCCGAGCTTCATCGACATCATCCGTAATGGAGAAGAGGGATTCATCTTCGGCAGCAATATAGCCTCCGGCAAGAAGCTGGTTCTGGAAGAATTGGAGCCAATCCCTCCAGTACGTTCCTCCAGGGCCATCCAGCATCACGATCGGAGTGGGTTCGCTCCTTCCAGTTTGCACGAGGGTGAGGATCTCGAAGCCTTCGTCTTGAGTTCCCAGGCCACCCGGCATCAAAACGACCGCCATGGATTCTTTGACAAAAAAAAGCTTTCGGGTGAAAAAATAGCGGAAGTTGATCAGTTTTCGGTCACCGGCGATCGTTTTATTGGCCGGCTGCTCAAAAGGCAGCGAGATGTTCAGTCCGAAACTTTTCTCCCGCCCAGCTCCCAGATGTCCCGCCCCCATGATTCCTTCACCTGCCCCGGTAATCACCATGTATCCATCCTCAGCGAGCTTCCGGCCCAGTTCGACCGCTGCTTGAAACACCGGATCCTCAGGTTGAGTACGGGAGGAACCAAAGATCGTGACCTTGGGAACGTCCCGGTAGTCGTTGAAAACTTTGAAGGCGTAGCGCAGCTCCTTGATGGAACTCCGCAGAATCTTGAGATCTCCGCGGCTGCAGTCCTCCTGAGCCAGCTTGGCCCCAGTGACCAGGACTTCCCGAATCAAGTCCAGGTGAGGATAGGGCTTGAGCTCTTCCAGGAGGTCATCGATCCTTTGGGAAAGTGCTTCATCGTCAACATCGAAGGAAGGAGAAAGATGATCAATACTCATGGATTATTAGTGTCTAGTCCTATGAATACCATGACGTTTGTGGCGAGCGCGACGGCGTCGAGTTCGCGAAGCGACGACGACGCGATGTCAGTGACATCGTGGAGAAGGAGCGACAAAGAAATCGACGCTGTCCCGCCGCCACCCTTCGGGCTGATGGGGGTTGCGGGCAATCTCGGGGCACCCGCTTGCGGGTCACTCGTCGTCGCCGATGTCCCTGCATCACCTTCTCCTCGCTCCTTGATCTCCCCTCCCAAGCCCCATCAGCAAATGTCGTGGTATTCATGGGACGAGACACTATGCAGTCGCTTTGCGACCTCCCTCATCTTGTTCTCGGGTCTTTTTTCCAACCATATTCACCAATGAGAGGCACGAAGGTGCAACGCTCACCACGCTCCTGATGGAATCCTTTTTGGCTCCTTCTGACCACGTAAAGGACCTGAGAGTAGCCCTCCTCCAGCGGGATCACCAATCTCCCCCTGATGGCTAGCTGTTCCAGTAGCGGACCGGGAATCTCGGGCGCGCCAGCCGTGATGAGAATGATGTCAAAGGGAGCTTCTTCCTCCCATCCCAAGGTGCCGTTCCCCATTCGGGTGTGGACCTTATCGTAATGGAGCTGGCGCAAGGTCTCTCGAGCCTGCTCAAGAAGCTCCGGGATTCTTTCAATGGTATAGACTTCCGCGCCCAGTTCAGCCAGGATGGCACTTTGATAGCCGCTTCCGGTACCGATCTCCAGGACTCGATCACCCGGGACAACCTCGGCCGATTGGGTCATGATGGCGGTCATATAGGGTTGGCTAATCGTTTGCCCTTCTCCAATGGGCGAAGGACCATCAGTATAGGCCTTGCCTCTCAGGTTCCTGGGAAGGAACTGGTGCCGCGGAACTTTCCTGAAGGCCTCCAGCAGCCGAGAATTGCGAATACCCCTTTTCTTCAATTGATTCTCGACCATGTGCTCCCGTTCGATTCGATAGGAATCACTCATTTGAGCTCCGAGGGTGACACCCGACTCCAATTTCTGGCCAGCAGCAGCCTGAGTTTACGTCTTTCCCGTTGGCTCAACTGCGACTGCACGGCTTCGAGTTCCGTTTCCAAGTCGGTCAGCTCTCTCACCGAAGAGAGCTGTTGTGTTTTATCCCGCAACCTGTAGAACAAATCGGAGTACTCTCCGCAAAGTTCCTGGATGAAGGTGTAAGATTTGCGATGGATGGCACAAGGGCCATGCCGGCGGATCGCCTCCTGGTGTTCTCGGGTACCGTATCCCTTGTTTCGATCCCATCCATATTGGGGATAGGTTCGCCCGAGCTCGACCATCAGTTGGTCCCGGTAAGTCTTGGCCACGATCGATGCTGCTGCGATGGAAAAGCTGAGGCCGTCCCCTTTGCTGAACTTGTTCTGGGGCATGGAGAGTCCCGGAATTTCTCTGGCGTCCACCAGCAGGTGGTCCGGACGAAGGGGAAGGTTTTCCACTGCTCGCCGCATGGCCAGAAGGCCAGCATGATAGACATTCAGTTCGTCGATTTCGGTGACCTCTGCCAATCCTACTCCGATCCCCAGGGCCCTCTGGCGAATAGTGTGGACAACCTCCCGGCGAACCTGGGGGCTCAAGCGCTTGGAATCATCCACTTTTGAGATGAAGGTTCCGGGAGGAAAAACAACCGCAGCCGCGACCACGGGTCCGGCCAGAGGCCCCACTCCAACCTCGTCGGCTCCGGCAATATGGCGGATCCCGGACTTCCACAGCACACCCTCCAGGTTGAGCATGGACTCAATGCGGATCCGCTCCGCTTTTTCTTTCTCACGCCGAGTCTTCAGTTGATGGCAAATCTTACGAACGCCCTCCCGCGGATCTTTCTGCAATCTGGCTAGAAGCCCGGGCGAGGCTGAGTCTTTTTGATCGAGGAAGTGTCTGCGGATTTCGGCAACTGAAAGTCTGGATAAGTCCAGTTCCATGACTAAATGAAAATCAAATGGCAAAAGGACGGGGGTACATGAAAATCAGGTTGTCCCGTGAAAGTAGGTCTCCAAGCCAGATACCCACGATGAGGCTCCTTTCCGGCTATGCGGTAAAGATTCCCTCGCCAGGATGTGCCCACCTCGGGCGGTTCTTCCCAAATCGATTCATAGGACAATCCCAGAAATACCCTCCAGATAGACTCTTGCTTGCTTAAGAGAGTTTCCAACTCAAGATCGGAGTTCCACTCGAGGTCTACCTCCACTCGAGGTTCTACGATCCGCATATTCGCCCACTGCCCAAGAGGGCTCACTTCGATTTCGAAGTAGTTAGGGGCTGTACCGGGTTTTAGAAATACTTCCACCACATCCTTGTTCCAAAGACCTTCAGTTGCGGCCTCCCTGCTCCATTCAGGGTTAACATTGAGGGAATCAAACCAGGATTCAAAGTAAAAAAAGACGGTCTGTTCGTTCCATATGGAACGAACAGAGGTCAGGTTCATCCAATGATGGCCCTTTTTGCTCAGAGCCGACCTTCCGTCCCAATACCGATCAATGGCTGCTGTTCCGCACTTCCCCCAGAGTTCATTGAAAGGGTCAAAAAGAGTTTCGCGGGTTTCTGAAGTGCGGTGGGAGAAAATCGCGTTTTCGGGCATTTGTGAATCTTTATTATATAATTGCAGCCCGTGAAAATCGAAACGGTTGGGCTATTGGGGTTTGGGCGCTTTGGCAGGATGGCGTATGAGTATCTCCGCCGCGATAAGGAGGTGCGGGTTTACGACCCCGACTCGTCCCAACTCCAGGGCATTGCAGAGGCGACGACTTTCGAAGAAGCTGTTTCTGCTCCCCTGATTGTCCTGTGCGTGCCCATTTCAGCCATGGAGGACACCTGTAAAAAGATGGCCCCGTTGCTGCGAGAAGGACAGATTGTGGTGGACACGTGCAGCGTCAAGAAGCGACCGCTGGAATGGATGTCGACTCATTTTCCTGAGTCGGTCCAGATCCTGGGCACACATCCACTCTTTGGGCCAGACAGTGGCAAGGAAGGGGTGGCGGGTTTGAAAATTGCCCTGTGTCCCGCTCGAATCGAGCAGGAATCGTATCACAGCATCCAGCATTATCTTCACAGGCTGCAATTGGTGACCGTAGAGGTGACGGCCCAGGAGCATGACCAACAGATTGCGAAAAGCCAGGCCGTTTTCCATTTGATTGCTCAGGTGATGAAGCAGCTGAAGTGGGCTTCACAGGACATCTCTACGCCAGGGCCAGAGGCCTTTGATCGTTTGGTCAGGACCGTACAGCAGGACACCGACCAGCTGTTTCTGGATATCGAGCGGGAAAATCCCTACGCGGCAGAGTGGCGTCAACGATTCATCCAGGAGGTGTTGAGCCTGGACAAAGAACTCTCCGACTCCAAGGAGGAGCCCCCTTTGTCTAGCCGGGATCATGCATAAATTCTCTACTGCAGCGACAAAATCATCCGTCGTGCTGTGCGCACCGACTGTGTTGCGCGACCCGCAAGAAGCGGGTGCCCCCGGCCTCCTCAACGTACCTACCAGTACGTTGGCGGGGACCTCTATCGCGCGTGGCGCAACGCACTCAGGCCGCCGCTTTCGTCGCTTCGTGACGAGAACCTATGCATAATCCCGGCAAGGGGATAGACCTCTCATCATCTGGCTGAATGCAGCGGTAGAACAGGAAGCTCGATGGGGTAGCCTGATAGCTTTGAAAACCTTCACCCTCCTGCAGAAGATAGAGATCGTGCTGATGAGCCTTGCGGGATGGATCCTGTTGCGACTGATTGGAGCGACCCTGCGCTATCGAGTAGAGGGCTGGGAAAACATCAGGCAATCCAAAGAGAGAGAAGAGCCGTTTATTGGCTCTTTCTGGCACAATCAAGTCTTCTGCGCCGCCCACTTCTGGCGCTTTCAAAACATCGTTGTGATGACCAGCCGGCATTTTGACGGGGAAGTCATTGCCAGGGTGATCAGGAAGCTGGGATTCATTCCCGCCCGCGGTTCGAGTAGCAGAGGTGCGGCCAAGGCCCTATTAGAAGCAAAGCAAAAGGTGCAACAGGGTCTTACCGTGGCCTTCACCTCGGATGGCCCGAGGGGCCCGGTCTATCGAGTGAAGCCAGGACCTGTCTGGCTCTCTCGCAAGACGGGGGTCCCCATACTGCCATTCCATATTCAGCCCAAGTGGTTCTGGAGTCTCAATAGCTGGGACAGGTTCCAAATCCCCAAGCCCTTTAGCCCCGTTCTGGTGAAGATTGGACAGCCTCTGCTCGTCCCCTCTGAAGAGGACCAAGAGCGTTGGGTGATTCGCCACCAAGAAGAGATGGACCGAATTGGAGCCTATAGCCAAGCCTATTGGGGAGAACCACAGACCACAGACCACAGACCACAGACCAGGAAACGGTAAGAGCCCGGACTATGCATAATCCGGGCTAGCGGGCCCTGATTCTCACGTTGCGTTCGAAAGCGGTCATGTTCCAGGTGGCCATCTCCAGGAGGGCGACCTTCAGGGCATAGACCCCCGGAGGGGCAAACAACTTATTGGTATAGATGATCCCCCGGCCAGCGCGGATCTCTTTGGCCTCCAGGTTGACCCGGAAAATTTCTCTCAACCGGGCCACTTCATCCCCTTGCTGATCCAACAACCGGGCGATAACCCCGAACCCGGTCCGAACATCCCCCTTTTCGGTTTTCTGCAAACTGAAGGGACTGATCTTGATGCGAAAAGGGAGTCCAATCTGCCCGCCCTGCCGTTGCTGAGGCAGGAGATCCAGGTCAGCGCCAATCTCTCGGAATGTAAGGTGGAGGTTGTTGGGAACCCGGTCCAGCGCGTCATCATCAAAAAGCGCAGCGATAACCTCCTGCTTGACCGTCGATCGTTCGGGGAGGGTTTCAAATCGAGCGGGGATGTAGGCCTTGGGAAATGCGATCTCAACTTGAATGTTGCGGTCCTCCTTACCGCGATAAGGATCATCGGTGTAATAGCCAATCGAATAGAGGTTGCCAAACACGTCGTCATTGATTTGAGCCATGACCTGGTCAAAATTGAGGATGGTTTCGAACCCACTGAAATGTCCTCCATTGGTCCTCAGCGACAAACTGGCAAAGGCCAGCTCCTTGGCTTCTCGATCGTCGCCGGCAGGGGTGGAAGCGCCCGGTTGGGACAGGGGCGAAGAGGGGCCGATATAGAGTTGGCCTGCTGACGGAACCAGAATGGTGTAAATGACAACATTATTACTTTGGGCCAAAGAGACGCTTTGGGGGGCGATACGATAGGCGTTGTCCATGCCGTCGGAGATGAGAATCACTACGTTTCGAGTTGCTCCAGGATGGTCCTTCATGCGCAGGATGAGCGCGTTCAGCGAATCGTAGAGGGCCGTTGGTCCCAGATGCTCACCAGATTCCGTTAATGCCTTCTGAGCCAGGGATCGCGTGGAAGTAAAATCTTGCAGCCGCATCAGCTTATCGGAAAAACCGAAGATGCCGACTTCCGTGAAGTCATGCAGACTTTCCAGAAAAGTTCCCGCCGCCGTAAGTTCTTCCGCCCGGGTCGCGAGGGTGCTGCCGCTCATGTCGATTAAAAAGGCGAGTCTAAGGGGTCCCATCTCTCCTTCTGTGTTGCGGGGAGGCTCAAAGAAGACAATTTCCTGAAGCGCTCCACCTTCGAACACTCGAAAGTGGCCCTGATTCAAATGGTTGAGGAGGCGCCCATCGGTCTCCTTCACCATGAATTTCAAGGTCGCCAAATTGACGTCTACGCGAATATTCGGACCTTCAATTTGACTGGATGATTGAGAGGCAGCGGTGATGCAGGAAAAGCTCAGGGCCCAGAACAAGAGGGCGCACCAAGCAGAAGGGACACTGAAAACCGCTCTCAAGCGCCTCATGGGTTGTTAATCCTCACCAAATTCAAGAACTCCATCCGGGATCGCTGATCCTGCCGAAATTTTCCCAGCAGGGTCGAGGTCGTGACTTTAACATTCTGCTTTTCAACGCCACGCATCATCATACACAGATGCTGGGCCTCAATAATCACTCCAACTCCCTGAGGATTCGCCTGCTCCTGGATGGTGTGGGCGATTTGTTGAGTGAGGCGTTCCTGGACTTGCAGGCGCCGTGCGAACAGTTCAACGAGACGAATCACTTTACTCAAGCCAATCACCTTGCGGGTAGGCAGGTAACCCACATGGCATTTTCCGAAGAAGGGCAGGAGGTGGTGCTCACACAGGCTGTAGACCTCGATATTTCTGATGATCACCATCTCGTCATACTGGACATCAAAGAGGGCGTCTTTGAGAATCTCCTCGACATTCTCGGAGTAACCCTTGGTCAGAAACTTGAACGTTTCAGCCACCCGAGCCGGTGTTTTCCTGAGGCCTTGGCGCTGCGGATCTTCACCGAGTTCCTCCAGCATGCTCTCAATCAGCTTTTCCACGAAACTCCTTTCGGGGCGATGACTGCTACCATGGGGCTATCCCGGAGGCCAATCGAAGGCTCGTCCGCCCATCAAATGAAGGTGGATGTGAAAGACCGTCTGCCCCGCAGCCACGCCGTTGTTAAGGACCACCCTATAGCCGTCCGTGAGGTTTTGATCCTCGGCTACCTGGCGGGCCATCAAGAGGAGGTGGCCCAGCAGGCTCCCCTCTTGTTCGGAAGCTTCAGCAAGGGTAGGGATATGCTTCTTGGGAATGATCAGGATATGGGTCGGTGCTTGCGAGTTGATATCCCGAAAGGCCACCGCCTGATCGTCCTCACGAATGATGTCCGACTGCAGTTCTCCTTGAGCAATTTTGCAAAAAATACAATCCGCCATAGGTGCTCCTTTGGGTGGTGACAGGTTAACGATATCAGATAATGATCAGGTTTTCATGGCTTCTTATCCAACGGGCGTCCAAAGATCGCACACCGGTCGATATGGGCAAGATCTTTTCGTGAACCTTCCAAAACCCAACCTTTTTCTTGCGCCAGTCGGCAAATCTCCTGCTTGGCGCCCTCACCCAATTCGACCACCAATTTCCCCTGATCCCGCAAAACTTTGCGGGCTTCGGAAAACAGTTGTTTGTAGATCGCTTGTCCCGATTCTGCGGCATAGACCGCCTCGCGTGGCTCATGTTTGTCTACGGAGGCGTCAACCCGGTTTCTTTCCTGGTGGCTCACATAAGGAGGGTTGGAGACGACCAGATGATAATAACCGGGTCGGTCTTTCACTGGATTCAGTGTCTGACCCTCTCGGAATTCAAGGCGGTCCAGGCAGCGGTGCTTTTTAGCATTCTGGCGGGCCACTTTTAAGGCAATGGGAGAGACATCTGTTGCCGTAACCACAACCCGAGGTTCTTCGCAGGCCAGGGTGATGCCGATGCAGCCAGATCCCGTGCCCACGTCGATTGCCCGCAGGTGTTCTTCGGGGCTTTCCCGCAGAAGACCCAAAGCAGCCTCCAAAACCAGCTCTGTTTCGGGTCGGGGAATGAAAACCCCAGGACGAACCGAGAATTCACGGCCATAGAATTCCTGCTTACCACGAAGATATTGCAGTGGAAAGTGCTCGCCCCGCTTGATCAACCACTGCTGAAACAGATGCTTCTGCGCTGTGGAAAGTTGATGTTCCGGGTGCGTGTACAGGAACGTTCGATCGCGCTTCAGAACGGAGGCAACCAGAAGGTCAGCGTCTTGGCGAGGGGATCGGAGTCGGCGCTTGGCAAGATAATCGGCTGCAGACTGGAGCGCCTCTTGAACCGTCACGGCCTTAACCCGCATTTCTCACACCCCCTCTACTGCACCGGCGAAATGATCCGGCCTGACTGTGTTGCACGACCCGCCACGCGCCTTCTCAGGCCGGCCCTTCCGCCGTTTCGTGACGAGCAGGTGTGAGAAATTCGGGCTAGTTCTTGAGTTGTCCCGATCAGGCGATTTTTTGATTTCCTAACAGCTCTGTCCGCTCGGATGTGATTAAGGCCTCAACGATCGGATCCAGGTTGCCTTCCATGATGAGAGCGAGCTGATGCAAGCTCAGGCCGAGGCGATGGTCCGTGACCCGGTTCTGTGGGTAATTGTAGGTCCGAATTTTCTCACTGCGGTCTCCGCTTCCAACCATGGCTCTCCGCTTTTCGGCAATTTCGCCTTGCTGCTGCTGGAGTGCTTTTTCATAGAGTCTGGAACGCAGGACCTTCATGGCCTTGGCTTTGTTCTTGATCTGAGACTTTTCATCCTGACAGGTCACCACTTCTCCGGTGGGAATGTGGGTGATGCGCACTGCCGAGTAGGTCGTGTTGACGGACTGCCCGCCAGGTCCCGAGGAGCAGTAAGTGTCTATTTTGAGCTCCTTCGGGTCAATCTCAATATCGACTTCGTCGACCTCGGGCAAGACCGCCACAGTGACGGCAGAGGTGTGGAGGCGGCCCTGGGTTTCGGTCTCGGGAACTCGCTGCACCCGGTGAACGCCGCTTTCGTATTTCAGGCGGCTGTAGACGTTTTTCCCCGAGATCATGGCGATAACTTCCTTGAATCCACCTACCGAGGAGTGATGAGCCGAAAGCACCTCGACGGTCCAATTGTTGCGCTCGGCGTATCGCGAATACATCCGGAAGATTCCCTGAGCAAAAAGAGTGGCTTCATTTCCTCCCGTGCCGGCCCTGATTTCCAGGATAACGTTTTTGGCGTCGTTGGGATCCGTGGGGAGTAGAAGTCCCTTGAGTTCCTCTTCGCAGCTCGCTCTTTGCTTCTCCAGCTGCTCAGATTCCTGGCGAGCCATTTCGAGAAGTTCTTCATCCTGTTCTTCATCCAGAAGCCTGTTTGTTCCAGTGATTTCTTGTGAGATCGATTTGTACTCGCGGAATTTGTCGACGATTTCCTGAAGCTCTGCATGGGCCTGGGCCGTTTTACGATACTTCTCCGGGATCGCAATCAGCTCCGGATCTCCCAGCTCTTGCGAGAGATTTTCATATTCTTCCTCAAGTGCTTGAAGTTTCTGAAACATGAGGAGAGGAGATTAGCCTGCGAGGCGCTTTGACTTTCCCTTTGCGTATTTTTTGCGGAAGCGTTCGACCCTTCCCGCGGTGTCGACCAGTTTCTGCTTACCGGTGTAAAACGGATGACATGCGGAGCAAATATCCAGACGGACCTCTCCAGACATTGTGGAGCGCGTTTCCCACTGATTGCCGCAGGCACAGCGCACGGATACCAACTCATATTGGGGGTGAATACCACTCTTCATAACATCAACTCCCTTAGCTCATAGCAAAATCAAATGAATGACCACTGAATCTTCCTTGCGCAGCGATCCAGAAGCTTGCTGGGTTACGGCAGATCAAGTGACGGGCGCCGCCGCGGGAGAGTAGTTTATCAAAAGTCGACCGCGAAAGTCGACCCATTTCCCTTTGAAGCCAACCTCAGAAACTGTTTTCGCAAACGGCCTCGAACAAGCGGAAACAATCCATGGACCCATCGTTCGTTCCTTTATCTCATGGGCTTTGCAGCTTGACAAGCCCTTGGTTGCGCGGTATAAGTTGCTACTCAAATCTTTCGGCGAGGGGATGCTAAACATTGTCTGACCTAGACTTCAGCAAGGGCGGTGAGAAGAATTCGCTCGCTCCGCACTTTCGATTGGCGAATAGCGCGACACTTTTTGAATTGAGAGATGTCCCTTGTCCGTTGCCGTTTGCAGGCAGCTGTCCCGCTCGCATCGGAAAGGGCTTGTTGAGGAGGTCCGAATGTCTGTAGCTGGGAGAAAGGCGGAGGAGGGACAAGCCGCCGCCCAGGTTAAAACTCAAGAGGAAACCCCTTTGGTCGAAACCCCTGTGGTCGAAGCCCCTGTCATTGAAAGCCCCAAGGAGATGGACCACGAAGAGATGCAGGAGGCTTACAACCTCAGCTTCAAGAATATCGCAGAGGGCGCGGTTGTATCAGGAACGGTATTGAAGATTTCCGACTCTCACGTGGTTGTCGATGTAGGGTTCAAGTCGGAAGGACAAATCTCTCTGGACGAATTCCGCGATGATGCCGGCAACCTGACCATCAAGCAGGGAGACAAAGTGGACGTCCTTCTTGAGCGCACAGAAGATAGGAATGGCCATGTCGTGGTGTCTCGGCAGAAGGCGGAGCGGATGAAGATCTGGACCGCACTTGAGAAGGTCTATCAGGATGAGTCGATCATCACGGGGCGGGTGATTGAGAGGGTCAAAGGTGGCTTGGCGGTAGATGTCGGGGTGAGGGCGTTTCTGCCCGGCTCCCAGGTTGATCTGCAACCAACCAGAAACTTGGATAGCTGGTGTGGCCAGGAGCTGCGCATGCGTGTCATCAAAATGAACAGGCGGCGTGGCAACATCGTACTCTCTCGAAAGGCGGTGCTGGAAGAAGAGCACTTCAAATTGAAGGAAACCACCCTCAAAGAGCTGGAGGAGGGAAAGGTTGTTTCAGGAATCGTCAAGAATATTACTGACTACGGAGCTTTTGTGGACCTCGGGGGCATCGATGGGCTGTTGCATATCACCGACATGTCCTGGGGGCGGGTGAACCATCCATCGGATCTGTTCAAAGTGGCCGACGAGATTGAGGTCAAGATCCTGAAATTCGAACGATTGGAAGAGAAAGTTTCTCTGGGATACAAACAGCTGAGCGAGGACCCCTGGCTCAGCGCCGTAGAGCGCTATGCGAGAGATTCCCGAGTGAAGGCAAAGGTAGTGAGCCTGACCGACTACGGAGCATTCGTTGAGCTTGAGGAAGGCATTGAGGGGCTGATCCATATTTCCGAGATGACCTGGAATAGACGCATTAAGCATCCATCCAAGCTTTTGAGCGTCGGGGATGAGGTGGAGGCGGTTGTTTTGGACATGGATGCTTCAGCACGACGAATCTCTTTGGGGATGAAACAAACGGAGCCCAACCCTTGGGACTCCATTGAAGAGAAATACGCGATTAACTCGATTATCACGGGGAAGGTCCGAAACCTGACCGATTTCGGGGCCTTCGTTGAGGTGGAGGAAGGAATCGAGGGGTTGGTCCATATTTCGGATCTCAGCTGGACCAAGAAGGTGCAACACCCCTCGGAGGTGGTGCAGAAGGGCGACGAAGTGAGCGCCGTGGTCCTTAACGTTGATGCGGACAATCAACGCTTGTCTCTCGGGATCAAGCAGCTCGAGCCAGACAAGTGGGAGGATTTTTTCTCTGAGCACCAGATCGGAGATGTGGTGCATGGAAAGATTGTCCGGTTGACCAACTTCGGAATCTTTGTCGAGTTGAGCGAGGGCATCGAAGGGCTTTGTCACGTATCCGAACTGGCGGAGCAACGCATCGACAACCCGGAGGACCACTTTGAGGTTGAACAGGAACTGGACGTGAAGATCATTAAGCTGAATTTGTTGGAACGCAGGATTGGCCTGTCGGTGAGAGCCCTGACGGAGGATTCTGACAGAGAAGAGGGTTGGGCCTATAAGCCCGAAGTCGCAACCACTTCCATTGGGGATATTGCCGGTGAGCAGTTGGGTCAATTGAAAAAGAAGGCCGAGCAGGTAGAAGGAGCCGATGATGACGAAAGCTGACCTTATTGACGAGGTGGCCAAAAATTCGGAGTTGAGCAAAAAAGACGCAGAGGCAATCGTCCAAGCTGTCTTGGATAGTATCGTCGAATCGCTGAAGGCCGGTGGAAAAGTAGAGCTTCGGGGCTTCGGCAGTTTTCGGCTTCGGGACAGATCTTCCCGTGAGGGTCGCAACCCGAAAACCGGCGAGAAGGTCTTTGTTCCTGCCAAGAAGGTTCCCTACTTCAAGCCCGGAAAGGACCTGAGAGAACTGATCAACTCATAGATGGATCACCTATGGACTCCCTGGCGCTTCCATTACCTTTCCTCGGGTCGCCAGGAAGCGAACTGTGTCTTTTGTCTTCTTTCCTCCACGGATGAGAATCGGCAAAGTTTTATCCTTCTTCGCCAGGAGCACACTTTCCTCGTTCTGAATCGATTCCCCTACACGACAGGCCACTTGATGGTGGTTCCCCACAGGCATGTGGCTACACTCACCGACACAGCAGGCCCCGAACTGAGAGAGATGATGGTCCTGGCCCAACGGTGCGAGCAGGTTTTGCAGGAGGTCTACCAACCCGATGGCTTCAATATAGGATTTAATGTGGGAAAAAGTGCGGGGGCTGGTGTTGCCGGTCATTTGCATCTCCATATCGTTCCCCGCTGGGAAGGCGACGCCAATTTTGTTTCCGTGATCGGACAGACTCGGGTCATCCCGGAAGATCTGGAAACAACCTACGAAAAACTTTCCTCTCACTTCCTCACCTAGTGTCTCGTTCCATAAACACGGTAACGCTTGTTAGGAGCAACAAAGAAGTCGATGCCGTCCCGCCACCACCCTTCAGGCTGATGGGGATTGCGGACGATCTCTGTGTCTCGTCGTTGCCGATGTCCCTGCATTGTCTCCTCCTCGCTCCTTGACCTCGCCTCGCAAGACCCATCAGCAAACGTCAGCGTATTTATGGGGCGAGACACTAAATGAGAATGGGTAAACACCCAAAACGGTAAAAACATCAAAAAGCACATCGTTGAAAAAAGGGATTTTCCTTCTCCAGGTGAGGATCTTTTCTGCAACTATGCTTGTCGAAAGGAAATATGCCCAACCTTCACAGTTTTTAAAGAACTTTCTGAAGGAAATGGCCTCGATTTGGGCGGAAAGGCCCTATGGCCTTGAAGGGACCGGGCTGAGAGATTTTCATGTCTCAGTTTCTCAAAAATTTCATTGAAGCCCGTTGAACCCCGTGGTAGGTTTAGTTCTTTCCCGGGCACACTCTCACTCAGGGAAACCGAAAGGTTTTCCACATCTGTGGAAATTGTTGTGGAAAGTGATGCGGACTCCAGCAGGTCTAAGAGGGGTCCAGTTGGCAGAGGATTTGCACTGAACTTGGGAGCAGGGGGAGGACTATGGAGGTCTGGGAGAGCGTTCTGTCGTGTATTGAAAAGCGAGTTTCTCATCAGAACTTTGATATATGGTTCAAGCCCACCATTCTTAAGAGAGAGGATCTTGGCAAGAAGAGACTTTTTGTTCAGGTTCCCAATAAGCACTTCAAATATTGGCTCGCGGAGAACTATTCGGAAGTCATTCAAGCGTCGCTGGCTGAGCTGAGACTTGAGGATTTCAGGGTCTCATTCGTGGCCGACGACGATTCAGGCCAACAGGGGGTGAGTGAAACCCGGGTGGCGGCGGCCCTGCAAGGGCCCTGTCCGGATGCAGCCCAGTGCCGCCTGAATGATAAGTACACCTTCAGTCGTTTTGTGGTGGGTTTTTGCAATAAGTTTGCTCACCTGGCTGCGGTTGCTGTGGCGGAACAACCTGCCAAGGCCTACAATCCCTTCTTTATTTATGGAGCCGCGGGATTAGGAAAAACCCACCTGATGCACGCTATGGGGCATTTCATTAAGGCTCAAGCTCCGCAGACTCGGCTCATGTATCTGTCCTCTGAGCACTTCATGAACGAGCTGATCAACGCCATCCGCTACGACAAAACCATCCAATTCAGAGACAAATATCGCAATATCGATGTGCTTTTGATGGATGACATTCAATTCCTGGCGGGCAAGGAACGAACCCAGGAGGAGTTCTTTCACACCTTCAACGCTTTATATGACTCCCAGAAGCAGATCGTCATGACCAGCGATTGTCCCCCCAGAGAGATCCCCACTTTGGAGGAACGGCTGCACAGTCGTTTCGAATGGGGCTTAATCGCGGACATGCAACCCCCGGATGTAGAGACAAAAATCGCCATCCTGCGCAAGAAAGCGGAATTTGAAAATGTGAACTTGCCGGATGACGTGGCCTACTTCATCGCCACCAACGTGAAGTCCAATGTTCGAGAGCTGGAGGGCTCACTGGTGAGGCTGGGTGCCTACAGTCGATTGACCGGAAGAGGGATCACTCTTCCCCTGGCCCAGGAGGTTCTCAAAAGCCTGACCGAAAACAATGCTCGCGTGATCTCCATCGAGGGTATCCAGAAGGTGGTAGCCGACCACTACTCCTTGAAAGTCGCTGAGCTCAAGGCGAAAAATAATTCGCGACGGGTGGCTGAGCCCCGTCAGATGGCCATGTTTTTGTGCCGGGAACTGACCGACAGCTCACTGCCTGAAATCGGAAGAGAGTTCGGGGGAAAACACCACACAACGGTTCTGCACTCGATCCGTAAAATTGCAGGTTTGCGCAAGAGTGATCCCAAGCAGAACAACATTATCAACAAGCTCATTAGCTCGGTTCGATAAACGTTTAGCCCGGACTATGCATAAATTCTCTACTGCAGCAACGAGAACCTATACATCATCCGGGCTAGAAGAAAGAGCGGAAAAGAGAACCGGCCGCACGAAGACAGGCACCCATGCACGAAAACTCCCCAATCGGGTCTCAAGAAGCAACCGAGAAACAAACCACTGAACCCACCACGTTGAGACAGCGCATTGCTGAATTGGGGGTTCGTTTGGTGGAACTGGCGAAAGCCAATGAGTCCCTGAAGCGCGAACTCACCCAGCGCAAGCAGGCCGAGGAGAAACTGGCCCGCCACGCCTACTATGACAACCTCACAGATCTACCCAATCGCAGACTGTTCCGAAGTCATTTGAAACAGGCGCTGACACTGGCACGCCGCAACCAGCGGAGACTTGCCGTGCTGTTCGTTGACCTGGATCATTTCAAGACCATCAATGATAGCTGGGGACATGCGGTGGGAGACCGCTTGCTGCAGGGCGCGGCAAAATGGCTCAAGAGTTGTCTGCGCGCCAGCGACGTGGTGGCACGACTGGGTGGGGATGAATTCATCATCTTGCTCCCGGAAATCGCCCAGGCGGAAGATGCCACCACGGTGGCCAAAAAACTTCTCAGCGCCCTAAGGAAACCTTTTCGAATTGAGGGACGCGAGATCTTCACCTCCGCCAGTATCGGCATCAGTCTCTACCCCGACGATGGCGATGATGCAGAGATCCTCATGAAGAATGCCGATCAAGCCATGTACTGCGTCAAGCAGGATGGCAGGAACAATCACCGCCTCTTTTCTCGAGCATGAGTTCCCTGGCGTCTCCCCCATGAAAGAAGAGGACCACGACGAGAGGATTGGCATATTCCCAAGTTGGAATGTGTTGTATCTAGCCGTCGTCGTCTACACCATAATCCTCATCTTGCTCCTCTATTTTCTAACCATCGCTCTTGATTACAGCGTTTCATGACCACCCTGGACTGGTTTGTTTTTATCCTCTATTTCGGTGGCGTGGTAGCCTTCGCTGTCTTTCACAGTCGCAAGAACGTGGGCATTGAGGGTTACTATCTGGCCAACCGTCGCCTTCCCTGGGGCGCCGTCGGGCTCTCCGTCATGGCCACCCAGGCCAGCGCCATCACCTTCATCGGAACCACCGGGCAAGCCTATGACAATGGAATGGAATTCATCCAGGTTTACCTGCCCCAACCTCTGGTAATGGTGGTGTTGTGTTTTTTGTTTGTTCCCTTTTTCTATCGCGCCAAGGTCTACACCGCTTACCAATATCTGGAAAATCGCTTTGATGCCAAGACACGCTCCTTAACCAGTTTCCTGTTTCTGCTCTCACGGGGGATGGCTGCCGGGATCGTGCTGTATGCGCCAGCGGTGGTGCTCTCGGTCATCATGGGCTGGGACGAGACGATCACCATTTTGATCATGGGAACGGTGACCATCCTTTACACAATGGTGGGAGGAATTACGGCAGTCATCTGGACCGATGTACTGCAGATGTTGATGATGTTTGCAGGAATTGGGATTGCCCTGTTGATCCTCTTCGGCGAGTTGCCTCCCGAAGTAGGGGTGGGAGATGTCATCTACATTGGAGGCATCCAGGAGATGTGGAAGAGCATCGACCTGTCCTGGGATCCGACCAACCCGTACACCCTCTGGTCCGGTCTTATCGGCGGTTTTTTCCTGGCCCTGGCCTACTTCGGATGCGATCAGAGTCAAGTCCAACGCTATCTGACCGCCAAGTCTCTCAAGCAGAGCCGACTCGCTTTAATCTTCAACGCCTTTCTCAAGGTTCCGATGCAGTTCTGCATCCTGGCCATCGGCGTTTTACTCTTTGTTTTCTACCATTTTGAGCAGCCACCTCTGATCTTCAATCCGGCCGAGGCCGCCCTGGTAGAGAACAGCCAGCAAGGGGACCAATTCACTCGCCTGAGGAGCGAACACCAGGCTGCACACACTTTGCGAAAGGAAGCCACTTTAGGCCTCCTCAGGGCCCGAAGCAGTGGGGAGGAGCTGGGTTCCTGGCGCAACCAAATCCAGCAATATGACCAGCAGCTTGCCCTTTTGCGAAGGGAATCCAAGGAGCTGGTGAAGGAGGTCCGAGGATCGGCCTCAAACGATGTCAATTACGTCTTTCCCTCCTATCTGGTCAAGTACGTACCGGCGGGTGTGTTGGGACTGATGATCGCTGTCATCTTCGCCGCAGCCATGTCTTCTCTGGATTCTGAACTCACGGCCCTCTCGAGCGCAACGGTTGTGGATTTTTACCAGCGATACTGGCGCAAAGACGCTTCGGAGAGCCATTACCTCACCGTCTCCCGGCTGACCACTCTGTTTTGGGGAGTCTGTGCCAGCGGGATGGCTCTGTACGCAGGACAACTGGGCTCCTTGATTGAGGCCGTAAACCGAGTAGGATCTTACTTTTACGGATCCCTGCTGGGTGTCTTTCTGCTGGCCTTTCTGGTGAAGCGGGCCAACGGAACGGGAGCATTCCTGGGACTGTTGGGCGGCATGTCTTCGGTATTTCTGGTCAGCGCCTACACCGACATCGCGTGGCTTTACTATAACGTGGTGGGAGCTGTGGTGGTGGTGGTGGTGGGAACGGTTGTAAGCATCCCGCGAACGACGCGGATCTAGCCCGCTTTGCGCGCAGAGAGAGAAAAAGACATAAGACATGATACTTCTGAGTTTTGAGTTTCGAATATTGAATTTGTTTGGAATTTCAGATTTGGGATTTTGGATTTGTTTGGGATTTGGAATTTGAGATTTTGGATTTCCGCTGACAATTGTCAGCGGTCTGTTGTCAGTTACTGAATATGCTTTCGATTGGAATTATAGGCTTGCCTAATGTGGGTAAATCCACTTTGTTCAATGTGCTGACTGCGGGTCAAGCCAATGTCTCCAATTATCCCTTCACCACCATTGACAGCAATACGGGCATGGTTCCGGTGCCCGACCAGCGACTGGAGAAACTCAACGAACTCCTGAGCCCTGAAGAGTGCACTCCCTGCTTTATCCAGTTCATTGACATTGCGGGACTGGTGAAAGGAGCCAGCAAAGGCGAAGGACTGGGAAACCAGTTTTTAGGGAATATCCGTGAGGTGGATGCCTTGGCTCACGTGGTGCGCTGCTTCCAGGAACCCGATGTCGCTCACGTTCTTGAAAACGTGGATCCTGTGCGAGACCTGGAAGTCATTGAAACCGAGTTACTGCTGGCTGACCTGGAAGTCCTGAATCGGGCTATTGAAAAGCGCCAGCGAATCTGGCAGACCGTTCCCCGGGAGCACGCCAGGGAGAAGAAGCGATGGCTGCTTTATCGGGAAAAACTGGAAGAGGGAATACCGCTGTCCTCAATCGATCTGACTCGAGAAGATCAAAGCGAATTGAAGGGATTGGGCATTTTAACAGGGAAACCGGTTCTCTATGTGGCCAACCTGTCTGAGAGTGAATACCAGGAGAGCAATCGGCCCTGCCTGGAGAAGCTCAAAGAGAGCACGATCCTGCAAAACTCCTCTTCCGCTGCCGAAGCGGTAACCGTATCGGCACGATTGGAATGGGAAGTCCAGCAACTGGAGATGGAGGAGCGGGCGGAATTTATGAAGGAACTGAACATGACGGAAACAGGTCTCGAGCAACTGGTCAGGAAGGCCTTCAGGCTGCTGGGACTGATCACCTTCTATACCATCGCCAATGAAAAGCTCCGGGCCTGGGAGGTGGAGAGGGAAACTCGAGCGCCCCAGGCTGCGGGAAAAGTCCACTCAGACATGGAGCAGGGCTTTATCCGAGCTCATGTGGCTTCATTTGAGGACCTCTGTCAACACGGCAGTTTTCAGCAATTGAATCGCCTGGGTCGGGTACGAACCGAAGGAAAGGATTACCCTGTCCAAGACGGCGACGTCATCCAATTCTTCTTCAATCCTTAGCCGGGATTGTTCATAATTTCTATTTTAGAGTAGGTTTACGAAGGCACGAAAGCACGAATTTATGCACGAACCAAAGCGAGTGAGCACGACCTCTGATCCCATCCTGCCGGAAGCAGCTGCAGAACAAGGGGCACTCCCTTTTCTGTCAGGAACATTTCGGGCTTTTCGCTATCACGATTTTCGTCTGCTCTGGTTCGGGGCCTTTACTTCCACCACCGGAACCTGGATGCAGCAGGTGGCTGAGGCCTGGGTTGTCCTCAGTCTAACCGGTTCCGCCTTCTACCTTGGGTTAACTGCATTTCTGGGACAGCTCCCCATCATTCTCTTCTCTCTGCTGGGAGGAGTCATTGCCGACAGAATCGACCGGCGCAAATTGCTTCTGGGCTCCCAATACGTGCAGATGAGTACCGCCTTTATCCTGACTCTGCTGATCTACTTCGAGTGGATTCAGATTTGGCATTTTCTGGTCCTGGTTTTCGTGGTGGGTACCGCACAAGCATTTGGGGGGCCCGCTTACCACTCGCTGGTGCCCACCCTGGTCAAAAAGGAGGACGTGCCCAATGCCATCGCTCTGAACTCCATTCAGTTCAACCTGGCGCGAGTCTTCGGACCGCTGCTGGCAGCAGCCGCCCTAGCTATGGTGGGTCCCGTCTTGTGTTTTGGGCTGAACGGACTCTCTTTCGTGGCAGTGATTATCAGCATCAGTCTGATACGAACCACTTTCAAGCCCCAGAAAACGGATGAATCCGTTCTGAAAGGAATGAAGGCCGGGCTGAACTTTGTCAAGAGCCGAGAAACCCTCTGGCAGTTGTGTCTGTTGGGCTTCATCACCACCTTTTGCGGGATTCCCATGGGCACACTGCTGCCCATTTATGCCAAGGACATCTTTCAGACGGGTTCCACGGGCCTTTCCACCATGATGACCATCTCGGGGGTCGGCTCTGTCCTGGGAGCCCTCTTCTATGCCAGCCTGAAGAATTTCAAGGGCCGCGGCCGGTTGACCCTCTACCTCCAGCTGGGATTGGCTTCCATGATTGCCACTTTTTCGCTGTCCAGAACCCTGTGGCTCAGCTATGTGGCCCTCTTCCTGGCCGGCCTCTGCCTGTTGATGCTGTTTACTTCCATCACTTCACTGGTCCAACTCACCCTCACCGAAGAAATGCGCGGCCGCGTGACCAGCATTTATATGCTCGCCCTTCGAGGGGGCATGCCTCTGGGCAGCCTGTCGGCCGGTGCCCTGGCTTCCCAGTTTTCACCTTCTACCGCTCTGCTCCTGTTGAGTGCCCTTTTAGGTCTCAGCGCACTGGGCTTTCTGGTCTCTGGAAGCCCGGTCAAGAGGCTTTGATCGCTCAAGCCCGATTTGATAGAGTAAGTGCCAGATTCTACCACCCACTAAGGAGGAATCATGTCGGAAAAAGTTTTGATTTTTGACACGACATTGAGAGATGGCGAACAGTCCCCTGGATGTTCCATGAACCTGCAGGAAAAGCTCAAGATGGCGCACCAACTGGAGCGCCTGAACGTGGATGTTATCGAAGCTGGTTTTCCCATTGCCTCCGATGGAGATTTTGAAGCCGTTCAGGCAACCGCAGCCGAGATTCGCCAGCCCATCATCGCGGCTTTGGCCAGAACCAACCGGCAGGACATTGAACGGGCCTGGGAGGCCATCAAAAATGCCGCCCACCCGCGCATCCATACCTTTATCGCCACTTCCGATATTCACTTGGAATTCAAGCTTCGCAAGTCGCGTTCCGAGGTTCTCGAGCAGTCCATCGAGGCCGTCAAGATCGCTCGGG
>JACZQQ010000094.1 GCA_022545645.1 Acidobacteriota bacterium
TTCATTTTCATCCGCGAAACAGGTTGCAGACGTGAGGAAGCCTTGTCATTGCAGCATTGGCAAATTCAAGAGGAATCCAGGTTGGTGGTGTTCAGCGAAGATACTAAGTCCAAAAAGTATCGTTACGTTCCACTCACCGATGAGGCTCTTCAGGCAGTGAAAACCCTTCCCAAACTGAAGGACTGTGTTTACGTCTTCTATAACCTCAAAACTAAGGACCGTTGGCACGATTGCAGAAAACCTTGGGAACAGGCTAGGGAGAAAGTTGGGTTGCCTGAGATTCAAGTCAAGGATCTACGTAGGCACTTCGCAATCGACCTTGCTGAAGATGGAGCCAATATGCATGACATTCAACAGGTCCTGGGTCATGCCAGTGTTGCCACTACTGAAAAACACTATGCTCAGTTCTCCCCAGAGCACTCTGCAAAAAGGATTCTACGGGTACTCGAAGGAGGGAAGAGAAGTGACAGTGGAAACAAAACGGAAACATCGGTTACAATGACCCGTGTTAGCAAACAGGTAACGAAGCGGTAAGTTGCTTTATCTCAAATAGTTATCAACTGCGCGCCCGTAGTTCAGCCCGGATAGAACGCTGGTCTACGAAACCAGAGGTCACAGGTTCAAATCCTGTCGGGCGCGCCATTTATCTTCTGCTGAACGTAGCCTCTGATCAACACCTTGGATCAGCCCTCGGGGTTAGGGTCCGATGTTCGAGTCAGTGGCTTTCTGAATGTAATCGAGCATGGCACTTCTGCTCAAAAGTCTTTGCTCAAAAAGCTCCCTGGCGACACCGCGGACGCAATTCAGGTAGTGGGCATGGGTGAAAGTCTCGTCATTTTCGAGAGTCCCGTACTTCTCTCCCTCTCTTTGCCGTCTCTGCCAGGCCTCGGTCAGGGTCTCGCGCCGGTCCCGAATGCCATTATGATTCATATCCACCGGGTAGCCTCGGCGATCCATCGGTTCGAGCAGTTCCTCGGCAAAGTTGGAAGGGTCCGTGCGGTAACCCGGAGGAAGGCTGTCAAGATAGGCCTGGAAGCCTGTCACACCGACCCGCAAGACGCCCGCCGGAAACTCGTAATAGACTCCTGTCGGACAGGCGACTTCGGGTAAGCGAATGCTGGTGTGCTTTTCCTCTTCTGAGCCAGCAAGACCTGGATTGAGAGAATCCGATCGTGTGGGAGGAGGTTCAACCGCCTGATCGACCCAGAGGTCCAGCACCTCAATTAAGGCATCAAACACCCCGCTCAAATCCAGATTTTGAGAAGACAGTTCAGATGAGGCAAGATAACCGGCATCAAAGTGGGCGGTGCCGACAATCTCGTAGGTCCGAGTCTTCGATGCGAGCCCCTTTTCAACGAGAAGCCGGGCATTTTCCCCTTTGGCGGACACATAGGTGTCCACAAGAAGGGACTCCAGGTAATTGCCTCTCACGAAGTGGCCACCGGGATAACCGCGATGCACAATATCAATCTGATGGGCGAAATTCCGTGTGTGTGTGCCATCGAAAAGAAGGTGATCTTTGGCGTCAGGTTGGAGGTAAAAGAACCCGTTTTCTTCACCTGAGCGCACTGTAAAATTGACGGGCAGAAGGTCAAACACTCCAGGAATGATGGGCGAGAACCATCCGCCGCCATTATCGTTCAACAGCATGCCGTCGAAGACCCTCCTCCCATCGGAGTCGAGATTGCTCCCGGGGACATAGTTCAACAGACGTCCCAGCTGGGCGCCGCTCGAGATGCCGTAAAAGTAGGTTCTGGTTGGAGAACGATCCCACTGGGATTTCAAGAGGTTCACGGCCACTAAAGTCCAGTCCCGGATCATGCCCACATGATTCCCATAGCTCTTACCCTGGAGGATAGAGCCGTCATCCAGGGTCACGGGCTCACCGTGCTCTCCTGCGTCCGAGAGTCGAGAGCTTGTGACCAGACGGCGCGTATAGGCCACGGCATAGCCTTTATCGATCATCAAGCCCGCGTAGTGATTCGCTCCCATGAGTGGGTTGTATCGATTCGGAGTTCTGGTGACGAGGTCACCAACGGGTTGATAGGGTCGGGTGCCTCCATGAACAATGACGAAAAGCTTGCCGTTCCAGTCCTCGGAAGACTCTGGAATGAAGAGGGTCATCCCACTCCCCTTGTCCGAGCGATAAACACCCACTCCGTGAAAATAGGGTCCCAGGTTTCCTTTCTGGCCCATAGCCAGTTCAGGAACATCGGTGAAGTTCACGATTCTGGGCCCGTTCTTTACCGTGTAACCGTCAATAGAACCGCTGATATCCATCTCGATGCGTCGATAGGCTACTCCATGAACGTTGGCAATCCGGATGTCCCGGGTGATGCGACAGGTTTCGGGACCCACAAGTCGTCCCTGCACTGTCTTGCCTACCCCAAAACAGCTCTCCAAAGTGGGGGGTGCTGCATCCTGCGCTCCTAAGATCGTCCCGGGAGCCCAGGCAAGCCATAAAGCCGCAGCCAGTATTGGGTGAAATGCAATCTGTTTCCGAGTGAGGTTCGATAAGGAGCTTGTTCTCATGTCTTTCAGGATAAGCCTAATTGAGGCCGTGGACAACAGAACGCTAACCCGGATGATGCCTCATGTCGGTGCAGTGTCGGCGTAGATCCTTATAATCTCATTTGATGCCTCGTCGCCTCATCCGTCACGCCCTGATCCACATCTTTTTGTGCCTCTGCTTTCTTTTACCCGGCGGGCTGTTGTGGAATCGCGTGGAGCCGCACCTGGCTGGGTTGCCCTTTTCGGTGTTCGTCGAAACCCTGATGTTTCCCTTTTTGATTGCCCTGAATGCCTTGGCGTTGCTCTGGTCCTGCTGGCACCACGATCAATCCCTGATGAAGCAACTCGCTCAAGGCGCAGACGTCATGAGCGAGTCTGAAAAAGATAGGGAACAGTAATTTATGGATTGGCTGCTTGGCTCCGGAGGTTCCATTCTCGTTCTGGTCTTGTACTTCACGGCCACCATGATCATCGGCCTGGTGGCCTGGCGGTATTTTCCACAGTCCGACCCTGAAGGCTATATTTTAGGCGGTAGGGGCATGGGGTGGTTCGTAGCTGCCTTTACCCTGATGGCAACCCAGTACAGCGCCCTCACCTTCCTGGGCTTCCCCGGGACCATGTACCGGACTGGCTTGGGCGGCTACGTTGCCATCATGGGAATGTACGTCGGTGTTTCGGCTCTCTACTGGATGCTCTTTGCAGCCCGCACCTGGAAATTGGGGCGCGCCTTCGGGCATATGACTCCGGCTGAAACTTTTGCTCATTTTTATGGACAGAAATGGGTGGGCTATGTGCTTGCGGCCATGCTGATTGCGACGCTGATACCCTATATACAGGCCCAGATCATGGGTATCTCCTATCTTCTTCAGGTAGCCACCGGAGATCTGCTGTCGTTCCAGTTAGGCACCACCCTGGTTTACAGCCTGATGATTTTCTACGTCTTCATGGGAGGGCTTCGCGCCGTAGCCTGGACCGACACCATGCAGGGACTCCTGCTCTTGGGCGGGGTCGGTGTTGGAGCCCTCCTGGTCAGTTACGCCGCGGCCGGAGGACCGGTGGCGACCTTCACGAAACTCCTGGAGAGCCAGCCCGAACTTCTGACTCTCCCCGGACCAGGGAATGCCTGGCCGTGGGCCTATCTTCTCAGTTGGGTGATTCCCGTTGGGCTCGGCTGGCCGATGCAACCCCAGATGTGGCTCAAGATGCACATCCCCAGGAGCGTCACCTATATTCGCCTCTGGCCGCTCTGGGTGACCATCTCCTTTCCGGTGGTCATGGGCGCCGCTTTTCTCACGGGTATGACCGGACAAGTGGTCCAGCCCGGCCTGACCGAGCGGGAAGCCACGGACACCGTGATGATTACCCTGTTGCTGGAATATTTTCCGGCCATCGTTGGTGGGCTGGTTGCGGCTGCCGGCCTTGCTGCCATGATGTCCACGGTCTCCAGTCAGATTCACAGCGTCGGTGCCTCCGTGGCCAGGGATTTTCTGGCCCAGCTGTTTCCGGATCAGGAACCTCGCCAGCAGGTATGGCTGGCTCGCCTGGCGGTGATCGTGGTGGGTTTTGTGGGGCTTTATCTCTCCCTGACCCAACCGGCCCTGCTCACCACACTTGGAGTGTTTTCAGCCGCCTGGGCGGCCCAGGCGGTACCCGCGGCGGTTGGAGCACTCGCCGGTTGGAGGTGGCCCACTAGTTGGGGAGCCGTGGCCGGGCCTGCCGGGGGGACGTTGGTGCTTTTCTGGATCGGATTGGGATTTCCGCAACAGCAGTGGCAGGGACTCTATGCCGGGTTGTGGGCCCTTTTGGTCAACCTCATCCTTTTTGTTGCCGTGAGCTTGTTGACTCCCGGATCCCGACCCGCACGCGATACGGTGGATGCCTACCGCCGAGTGGGCTGGTAGTCTTAACTGTCGTATTCCGTGAAGAAGCTGTGATCAGAAGTCTTAAGGTGGTTTCCGTTTCAGTCGTCCGCAATTTCAGCACTGCCCACCTTGTCCCGAAGCCATCCGGAGATGAACCACATCCGTCCCTCCTGGTCGGGCCAAATATCCCGGATGATGGATCCAAGCGGCAAGGGGTACTCCACGATTTCTTGCGTTTCGGGATCAAAGCGGATGAAACTGTCTCGGGCATGGGTGGCCAGCCACACGTATCCGCTGGAGTCCGTATAAACGCCATAGGGACTACTGGGGAAGGGTAAATCATATTCGGTGAACCGTTGGGATACCGGATGAAACATTCCGATCTTGTCCGTTCCCCACTCGCCAAACCAAAGGCGGCCCTGGGCGTCGAATCGAAGCCGCCGCACCGCTGAGTTTGGAGTGGGGGTAGTGAAGGTTTTCATCTCACCCGTTTGGGGGTCCAGGAATCCAATTTTGCCGGGGCGAATGAGGGCAAACCAGATCAGACCTTCGTGTGCGATGATCCCGTAGGGCGAATCCCCCTTTTCAAACAAATATCGAGTGAATTCACCGCTGACCGGGTCATAACTGCTGAAACTGCCCCGTTCTTGACCCATTCGGTCCGATTCGGTCAACCATACCTTCCCATCTTCGGCAACAATAACGGAATGAGGCATGGTGGGACTGCCGTTGTCCATGTCAGGAACTGGAATTTCTTCCAGGGTTTCGGTCTTGGGATCAATTCTGCCCAGGACTGAAGGGTAGCCGGCAAACCAGACGATGCCGTCCGGGCCAACGGCTATCCCATGAGGAGCAACGCCTGGTGTTTTCAGGGGATATTCCTTAACCCGTCCGGTACTGATCTGCAGCTGCCCGATCTTCTTCCCATCCACTTCCGTAAACCAGACATTGCCGCTTTGATCGGGAGCGGCTGTATGGGAACCACTCGTCCCCCTTCTCATTCTGCCTCTTCCATGCTGGGCACTCGTGTCGAGCGGACCCGGCGGTGGTTGGGGTATGTCATATTCTCGAAAGATCATGTTGTGGCCAATCGGGAAGTCCCCCCGGTTGCCCGCCCTCTTGATCCTCTCCCCCAACTCTTCAGGCAAGGTATTCCCAGGGCCGTGATACTTGGCCAGGTAATCCACCATCGGCCGAGTATCCAATTCGGTGAAGTTGTCGGGACCCGACCACACCACTCCGGCCATCATTCGCTCGGCCAATGCGGCCCACTCATCCCGGGTACGACCCTCCTCTAAAAACGGATTTCTAAGACTGTGGCACTGGCCGCAGATTCTGATCACCGCCCTTTTCCCCGAGCCTTCGGGCAGATAACGGTTAAAGTCGACATTGGTGATCTGGGATACTGGGACGATCGATAAAGGTTTCAGTTTCACATGGATAGCCTGTGAGGACCCGTCTAGATCAAGGTTTAATGTGTCCGAACGGTATCCCTGTCGTTCTACGCTGACCTGATAGCTCCCGTTTCTCAAGGGAGGGGTCTGAAACTCGCCTTCGGGATTGGTGACCACGAAGGTCGTGACGCCCATCTCCTGGTTTCGGGCTCCTACAACCGCTCCATGTACCGGAGCATCCGTGTCGTCCCTGACGCTTCCCGAGATGACACTTTCCGAGCCGACGCCTGTCCCAACTTGTGGCGCGGCACACCCGGCAAGCAAAAACGTTGCCCACCAGAGAACCCCAACGGTAATGAATGAAGACGAACCTTGCTTGTGCACCATTTTGACCTCCTCCGCATCTCGCTTTGCATGCCTGGCGGGCACGACGGGAATCTGAGGGGATCATATCGAAGGATAGAGAAAACGGTCAAGGACCCTTGATTTCTGGAAGACGGCGGAAGCGGAAAGAAAACTTAGATGATCTATAGCATCAAGTTATCTATCTTAAACAGTTATTAATACTTGGTTTTATGGATTGAATACGGAAGACCAAATCGGCTATTGCAGGAGTGGCTTGCGGGCTTTCGTGGAGAAGTGCCTAGAAATCTAACAAGGATTTCCGTTTTCGAGCCGCCGCTTCAAACGGTTTTAGTTTTTGGCTGCTGTATTCGACCACAAAACTGATCTCGTAATTCTCTCCACACAGCATCAAAAGTATATCGGTGGAGTTGGTGCTCCAGTCACAGCCGAAAACGAGGTGTCCCAGACTCACGGAGACACCCCAGTCATCATCGTCTTCTTTGTACAGGTCGGCACTCCAAACGACCTGGTCATCCGCTGGCTCGCCATATTTGACAGTGAGGGCTTCTTTTATTGTTTCGTGATCGTTAATGTAATCATTCCGATTGGGGTGCTCTTCGGTGATCACGTATCGAGCCCGGACCAGTCGATCCTCCACCAGACAGTAAATGATGCAGCAGTCCAATTCTGCGATTTTCCCTCGGTAGAGCAGGTAATGATCTTCTTCGTGGAAGAGTTCGTTGGTCTCAGCTTGCTTGACCCGCTTTCGAGTCATTCCCCAGCAGGTGTTTCTGAAGGTCTTTTGCGGAGTGGCTGTCGGCTGTTCGACATAATCCCATGTCCCGTCTTCATTCAGGGTGACCGTTTGGCCGCTGGAGGTGATGGCACTTTGCTGATCCTGAATGCTCGGTATTATCATGTCGCACCGATAATATCCCCATTTTTTACTTCCATTGCGGTGAGGGCGATCACAGCATTGGCTGGCCTGAGGCACTTCTCAAAATAATCTCACGAGTCAACCCAGCTCGCCGACTTGCTCAACATCGCTGAGACGTCTCAGATCGACACTGACCAGACCTCCCTCCGAATATTGGAACAGGTCCGCAAAGCGGGTTTCCCAGAGGACTTCCTCATAGGTATACGAGGACCGGGCATGGACGGTTTGAGAATGGATGTCATCGATGGCTGTGATATTGATCAAGAACTCAGCATGGCATTTCTCCAGATCCTCCTGGTCCAAGCCTTTGAGTGGACTCGCTTCATCAATGGGATGAACAATGACCCAGTGCAAGGGCAGGAACGTGACCTTGCTCCTTTCCAGCTTCAGTTCAGAAAATCGTCTCAGCGTCTTTCCGTTCTCGGCCTCCATCCAGCTAAAAATGACTCGAGCTTCCACCTCCAGGAGTTGGTTTTTCCGTACATTAGCGATTCTAAACTCAAAGCCCGGAACACCCTCTCGATAGGGTGCAATAACCGCCACCTTGCTAAATCGGATTTTGGCTGTCGGGCGTGTAAACCTGGCGATCATGAGTCCTGCTGCCATTGCGAACCCGACCAGTCCGACAAAGGTTTCGATCGTCACCAGGAGATTGGGGCCCACTCCATTGGGGGTGAGATGACCGTATCCAACCGTGGTGAAGGTGTGAACGCTGAAGAAGAACCCGTCCTGAAAGCGACCGAGAAGGGTGGTTCCTTCCGCACCGTTGAGAGACCCTGGACCGCACAGCATATATCCGAAGCTAAAGAGTGTGTTGAGGGCAAAGTACATCCCCAGAATACGCAGATAGAACTTGGGCCAGGCCATGGTGACCATCGAGTGGTAGAGACTCAAGGACTCGAGTGCGGAGACTCCTTCTCTCCTCACATTAAAGGTGCCGTCCTGGTTCAATAGGCGAAGGCGGGAACGACGGCTGACTTTTGAGCCGAAACCGAGATCTTGGGGTTCTTCCTGGGGCGGGTTTGAAGCTTGTTTGCTCATGGGTGTTACCTCGCTGCTATTTAAGTGTCTCGCTCCATAAATACGATACCGTTTGTGGCGCGGGCGACGGCGTAGAGTTCGCGAAGCCACAACGACGTGATGCGAGTGTACATCGTGGAGGAGGAGCGAAAAAGAAATGGATGCCGCCCCGCTGCCACCTGTCAGGCTGCTGGGGGTTGCGGGTGACCTCTGTGTCACTCGTCGTCGCCGATGTCGCGGCATCTCCTCCTCCTCGCTCCTTGATCTCCCCTGGCAAGCCCCAGCAGCAAACATCACCGTATTTATGGAGCGAGACACTAAGCCGAGCGAGGTCTCAAAAACACCCCTTGCCGCCAGAAGCCGTAAACTCGTCAATGGGTAAGAAGAAGGGAGTGGGTGGTCAGGAAGGACCACCCACTTTAGGGGAAGGGGGTCGGATTACTGGTTCAGGCGCCTTCGCTCCTGAGCCTGATGTCCCTGAAGCCGCTTGCGCTCCTTGACCTGATGATTGGCCACGCGACGCCGGTTGATGTCGCTTTCCTTGGCGCGCCGGCGCTCCTTACGGTGATGTCTTTCCAGTCTCTCTCGCTCGACGCGTTGATGATGAGCCAGCCTTCGAGCATTGGATCGATCGTGATCCCCGTCGCTGTCGGCCCGAACCATGCTTCCCATCAATCCAAAGGAAAGAGCAAACGTTGTAGCTAAGGTTACCAGTTTTTTCATTTCATCCTCCTTGGTTATTTGTCAGTTTCACGTCATTAGTCGCCTCAGACGCGGTTTCATATGACAACAAGCAGCGCTGCACCCGATAGGAGATGGTTCTCAAGTAACCCAAGAATAACCATCAGTTTGGCTTCTCTCTCGGTGATTTGATTTGCAACCCCTAAAGTTCTAGGATCTAGAGTCTAAATAACGCAATGATCGGTCAGACCATCCAGCAGGTGGTGAAATAAAAAGCGATGAAACTGTACCCGAAGATCTCCCTAGAACCTGTTGATCCTGACCATTTCACTGGAGACGTCCTGGCCGGTATCGTCCTGGAGGCGAACCAGGATGAGGGACTGCGAGTGTATAGAGTCACCTTTCCGCCCGGCGGACGGACCGCTTGGCACCTTCACACGGGAGTGCAGTTGCTCTTCGTGGAGGAGGGAAGAGGT
>JACZQQ010000306.1 GCA_022545645.1 Acidobacteriota bacterium
GGCTTTTCTCATCTACAGCGCGGTGGAGAAGGGGAGCCTTCCGCTGACCGACTTGAGAGAGGCGCTTACATTTTTTGCCTGGACGGTTTCTCTGTGCTTTTTTATCTCCCATTTGCGTTATCGAATTAAGCCCCTTGGACTTTTCCTGCTCCCTTTGGTCACCGTTTTGATGCTGGGAACGATTTTCATCAAATCTTCCCCGGTTCCTGAGATTCTCAGCAGTTCCTGGATTTACTGGCATACCATTTGCCTTTTTTTGGCTTATGGAATGTTCTTCATCACCTTCATTGCCAGTCTCCTTTATCTCTTTCAAGAACGAGAACTGAAGAGCAAGAAACCGAAGACGTTCTATTACTGGCTGCCTTCGCTGGTGCTTCTGGATGACTTGTTCTACAAATTTCTGATCTCCGGCTTCTGCTTTATGACCTTGGGCCTTTTGGCAGGGGTCATATGGGCCGAGCAGGATTGGGTCAGGGGATGGCAAAGCGACCCCAAAGTCATCGCGGCGCTCGTCACCTGGGGAATCTATTTGGCACTGATCTATCTGCGTTTAACGGCGGGATGGCGCGGGAAGCGCGCAGCCCTGATCAGCATGATCGGCTTTCTTTCCGTCCTTTTCACCTTTTTGGGAGCACGTTACCTGGGAGGATTGCACTACTTTCCGTAATGGATCTTGTTCTAGTCGGACTCAACCATAAAACGGCACCCGTGGAGGTACGGGAGCGGATCGCCTTCGCTGAGGAGCATCTACAGCCCGCCCTCAGGCGTCTGCAGAAGGATTCTGATCTGCAGGAAGGAATGATTGTATCCACCTGTAATCGAGTGGAAATCCTCGCCCACGGACAGAAAAGCCAGGCCCAGATTGTCCAATCGGTGAAGGATTTTCTCTACTCCTATCACACCTTGAAGCCCCCCTTCCTCGAGGACTATCTCTACAGTTATCAGCGAGGTGACGCCGTACGGCACGTTTTTCGAGTAGCCAGCAGCCTGGATTCCATGGTGGTGGGAGAGCCCCAGATCCTGGCCCAGGTGAAACAGGCTTATGCCGAGGCCTGCCAGGCGGGAAGCGTAGGAACTTATCTCAAAGACTTGATCCCCCGGGCTTTTTTCGTGGCCAAAAAGGTCAGAAGCTCGACTCAAATTGGAGCCTCTGCCGTATCCATCAGCTCCGTTGCCGTGGAACTGGCCCGAAAGATCTTTGGGGATCTCAAGGGCAAGACAACTCTTCTCCTGGGAGCAGGGGAAATGGGTGAGCTGGCTGCGCGCAACCTTCTCGACTCTGGAGTCAGCCAGATCTTTGTCATGAACCGGACACCCAAGCGCGGCCAGGAACTGGCCGCCAAATTAATGGCCACGGCAGTTCCCTTCGAAGATCTCGAGACCTATCTGATCCGGTCCGACATTGCCCTGGTTTGCACCGGCTCCACTTCCCTGCTGCTGGACAAGAGTCGTGTTGAGGCCATCATCAAACGGCGCCGATATCGGCCGCTGTTCATCATTGATATTTCCGTTCCCCGCAATGTCGACCCCCAGGTCAATGACCTGGAGAATGTCTTTCTCTACGATGTCGACGATCTGCAATCGGTCATTGACGCCAACATTCGCCAAAGATGCGAAGAAGCAGCGGTTGCAGAAGAGATTGTCGATAAAGAAACCGTCAAATACATGAAGCAACTCAGCACCCGCAGTGCCGGACCTCTGATCCACTCCCTGAGGCATCGCATCGAGGAGATCTGCCTGGAGGAGCTGAGAAGCAACCACAAAAATCTGGACCCTCAGGAATACGAACGACTGGAAAAGGCTCTTCGAAGCACTGCCCACAGAATTGCCCATCCCTTCATCACGGAAATCCAACAAGCCGATGAAGATCCCAATCGTCGTCTTCACAAGATCCAACTGATCCGAAAAATCTTCCGCCTGGACAAAGACTCATGAGGAAACTCGTGATCGGATCCCGGGGCAGTCCGTTGGCGCTCAGGCAGTCCGAACTTCTTCAAGAGGCCCTCCAAAAACACCATCCCGATCTTGAGACCAGCATCGAGATCATCCGCACAACCGGGGATCAAACACCCCAGGCCGACCTCTCGAAACTGGCAGCCAGCGTCAAAGGATTGTTTGTCAAAGAGATCGAAGAGGCCCTTTTGCAGCATCAGATCGATCTGGCGGTCCACAGCCTCAAGGATCTTCCCACCCAAACGCCTGAAGGATTGACCCTGGCGGCAATTCCACCCAGGGAAGATGCACGCGACGCGCTGGTAACGGCATCTCCTACGCTTTCTTCCCTTCAGGCTTTGCCCCAACAGGCCAGACTGGGTACCGGTTCCCTTCGCCGTCGCGTGCAACTGCAACTGCTGCGTCCCGACCTGGTAATCTCTCCCATTCGGGGCAACGTGGAAACCCGCATCAAGAAAATTGAACAAGAGAATCTGGACGGAATCATCCTGGCGGCGGCCGGCTTGAACCGGCTGGGACTTCACGACAAGATCGCCTATCTCTTCCCGGTAGAGGAAATGGTTCCTGCCATCGGTCAGGGTGCCCTGGCCATAGAAATCCGAACAGATGACGACAGCACTCGCCGAATCGTGGAACCGGTGGACGACCCTGCCACCCGGAGCTGCACGCTAGCCGAGAGACGAT
>JACZQQ010000095.1 GCA_022545645.1 Acidobacteriota bacterium
CTATCGTTTCCTATTCGGCTTTCGCGCCGGGTATCGATTCGAATCCCAGGTGACCTGGGACCACAATGACATCACCCTGCCTGCAGGCGACTTTTCAACAGATTTGGTGAACACCCGCTTTCAATACTCCTTCAATACCAGGATGTTTTTGAACGCGCTCATTCAGTACAACAGTGAACTGAAGGAGATCAGCAGCAACATTCGATTCAATTGGATTCACAAGCCCTTGAGCGACCTTTTCCTGATTTACAATGAGCGGCGTTCCACCACGGGTGAAGTGATCGAACGGGCCCTGATCGGCAAACTCACCTATGCGTTTAATTTTTGAAGCCTGGAACGTCTGCGTTCCAGGCTTCAAAAATTAAGTTCCAGGTTCCAAGTTCCAGGTCACTTGTATTACCTGTCGCCCATCTGGGATTGACGGAGATGTTTCATCAGTGCCGAGAGAAGACGGCTCACCTTTGTGGCTTCTTGGCAGAGCGATTGGAATTCATTGAGTGCTACATACCCTTGGTCGAAAGCTATAAACAGCTGAGACCTGACCTCACCACAGGAACCCTTTGCAATGGCTAAGAAGTACTGAAACTCACGGTTTCCGTCACCCACAAACCCCTCAGCTATATGTGACATTACTGAGATCGCTGAGCGTCGAATCTGATTTGTGAGTTGGAAATCCCTTGCAAACTGTCCGGTGGAACTGACTCGGTAGATTGTTTTGGTGAGGGCTCGGGCCGCTCGCCAAACCTCCAAATCTTCAAACTGTTTAATTGTGGGCATGCAAACTCCTGTCAGGAATTAGGGGAACAATCCCCTTCTACAAAAACGTTCGACTCGCAGAATCTACGGACTCTTTAACCTGAAACCAGGAACCTGCAGAACGCGCGCGAAGCACGCTCCGAGCTTGACCCTCTTTTCCCCTTTCGATACTCTTTGCTGACTCTTGGAACCTGGAACCTGAAACCTTAAAGAACGCGCGCGAAGCGCGCGGGGTATTCAGATGCAACTGTCCAAGTTCGTTCTACTGTTTGCGGCCACTTGTTTGGCTTCTTGCGCCGAGCCAGCCCAGATGGTCGGGGTGGGTACGACCAAAGGGGGTGCCACAGGTCAGGTTTCGGCGGCCATTGCCAAGGTCGTTTCCTCCCAGGGTGATTTGCAGGTGCGGACCCAACCCATGGCCGGTACCAACCAGTACATTCCCCCCGTCAATGCCGGCCAGCTTGAATTTGGCGTGTCCAACATTGTCCAGTTGACCTTCGCCGTAGAAGGCAGGTCTCTTTTCGAAGGCCATCCCAACCCGAATCTGCGGATGGTGGCGACGCTGATGCCCTTTCGGGTTGGTCTACTGGTCCCCGAGGATTCCGATATCCGTACCGTGGCTGATCTCAAGGGGAGACCTGTGCCTTCGGGCTTCAGGGCGGCTCCCCTTTTCAAGGTGGTGTTCGAGGGTTTTCTGGCCACCGAGGGACTGAGCTATGAGGACGTCCAGCAGGTTCCCGTTTCAGGTGTCAACCAGATGTGGGAGCTTTTCATGCAGGGTAAGGTCCTGACCGCCATTGTGACGGTGGGTTCGGCTATAGCCAAGCAAACGGACGCCGCTTTGGGCGGTGTGCGCTATCTCTCTTTCGATGATTCCCCTCAGAGTGTGGCAGCCCTCAACGAGCATGTGCCTCGGGCCCATCTCGAACTGATGCAGCCTGCCCCGAAACTGACCGGGCTTCTGACTCCCTCCAATCTTCTGAACTACGATTACACCCTTTTCGCCGGCAAAGACGTCCCCGACGACCTGGTTTACCAGGTGGTCCGGGCCATGTATGAAAACCCCGATGATTTGAGGGTTTCAGGTGCGCTGTGGGAAGAGTTCACCGCCGAGGGAATGTCCAAGGATGTGGGGATTGAGTACCATCCGGGCGCCATCAAGTTCTACCAGGAAAAGGGCATTTGGCCAACGCAGAGGTAAAACCGACCGGGGATGAACCGGGTCTCATGTCCGCGGCACCCGACTCCTCGCTGGTACGGGGGTTGATCCCTTATCTGAGTGGACTGATTGCCCTGATTGCTCTGGGGTGGGCGGCCGAGTTGCCCTATCGGCTCGGGTTCGTGCTTTATAGTGAGCAGGCCCTCTCAGCGATCCTTGCTCTGAGCCTGGCCCTGGTTTTTTTGGGGGTTTCTGTCCGGCGGCACAAAGGGGTCGTTCCCTGGCACGACTGGCTGGCAGCTGCCTTGGGTCTCGGTGCCGGACTCTATACGGCGATCCGCTATCCCATCCTGGCGGAGGAGTTCTTCTTTCGACCGGTCGAGACCACGATTTTAGGGGCGATCCTCATCCTGCTGGTGGTCGAAGCACTTCGCCGCACCAGCGGCTGGAGTCTGCTGGGCGTGCTGCTGATGTTTTTCGCCTATGCCTTGTTCGGCCACCTGGTTCCAGGCCGGTTGGCCGGACGATCCCTTGAAGTGTTGGGGATGTTCTCGTTTTTGGGCATCGATAATGTGGCGATGCTGGGCCTGCCCTTGCGCATTATCTCAACGATTGTCTTGATCTTCATTTTTCTGGGACAGCTGCTGCTGAGATCTGGGGGTTCAGCCTTCTTCAGTGATTTGGCTTCAGCTTTGATGGGTCGCTCACGAGGTGGTGCGGCCAAGATCGGGGTGTGTGCCTCGGCTCTGTTTGGATCGATCTCGGGCAGCGCGGTGGCCAACGTTGCTTCGACCGGGGTGATCACCATACCCCTCATGCGCCAAAGCGGATACAAACGCCATGTCAGTGCTGCAATCGAGGCGGTGGCATCCACCGGGGGGCAGATCCTGCCGCCCATCATGGGTGCAGCAGCCTTCCTGATGGCCGAGCTCCTCGGAGTGGCCTACGGTGATGTGGTTTTGGCTGCCATCCTGCCGGCACTTCTTTATTACTTTGCTGTTTTTATTGCCGCCGACCTCGAGGCTGCTCGGCAGGGGATCGGCCATGTGGAGGAAGCCGCAATTCCGCGATTGGGCAAGGTCCTGAAAGAAGGCTGGTATTTTCCCATACCCTTCGCCGTTTTGATCATCTCCTTGTTCGGCTGGAATCTCACCCCTGAAACCGCAGGTCTTTACGCTGCCGTGTGCATTACCTTCCTGGGCCTCTTTTTGAGCTATCGTGGAACACGGCTGCGCCCTGGCGACATACTGGAATCGTTGAAGGCAACGGGGCAATCTTCCGTACAGATTGTCGTCATCGGCGCCGTGGCCGGCATCATTATTGGCATCGTGGAAGTCACTGGCCTGAGCTTTGGTCTCACCTTCGTCCTGGTTCAGTTAGGGGAAAACAGCCTTTTGCTGTTGTTGTTTCTGACCGCGGGGATTTGCATTATCCTGGGTATGGGTATGCCCACAACGGCCATTTATTTCCTGCTTGCGACTCTGGCTGCCCCACCTCTGATTCAGTTGGGTGTTGAGCCGATGGCGGCACACATGTTCGTTCTCTATTTCGGCTTAATGTCGATGATTACGCCGCCTGTGGCTCTGGCTGCCTTCACGGCCGCCAATCTTGCCGGTGCAGATCCCATGCGGACCAGTGTGGCCGCCTTGCGTTTCGGCTGGCCAGGCTTGGTGGTCCCGTTTCTGTTTGTTTTTGGACCCAGTCTTTTGTTGTATGGCACCTTTTTCCAGGTGAGCCTGGCTGCGGTGACGGCGATGGGGGGCATTTGGATGACTTCGGCAGGGATTGCGGGCTATTTGGTTCACCCCCTCACCGCGGTCACGCGGACCGCTCTGACCGCAGGCGGCTTGGCTTTAATGGTCCCTGCTGAGGCCTTTCCGGGAGCCTGGATGGTGAAGGTCTTTGGGGCGGTGCTGTGTGTTTTCCTGGTTGCCCGGCTGATGGGGAGGAAGGTCACCGCCCTCTCTTGACAAACTTTGTGGGAAAGAGTATCTGATACCGGGCAAAGGCCACAGAGTAGAACCGCAAGCCGTAGAGATTGTGAAAAACCCCGCTCAGTTCGCCCTAGGGCGCTAAACTGAGGCCATTTTTGGAGTACTCCCGCCATGGATAAAGCCAAAGTCGTTGTGTTCGAGAAACCCAATGTGCCTTTAGAGGTCAAGGAATTTGACATTCCCGAGCTTGAAGAAGGCTGCATACTGGTGAAAACCCTGGTCTCTGGAGTCTGCGGGACGGATGCCCACTGCTACAGAGGACAGGTTCAGATGCCGGTTCCCGTGATCCTGGGGCATGAGAGTGTGGGTATGATCGAGAAGATCGCGCCAGACCGGAAGAAAGACAGTGTTGGGGAGCCGGTCAAGGAAGGGGATCGCATCTTCTGGGTTGCCGGGCACCCCTGTTTACAGTGCTATTCGTGTGTGGCCCTGAAGGATACGACGGGGTGTGTCAACAGGCGATCCTACGGATGGAGCTATTCCTGTGCCGACTACCCCTATTTAACGGGCGGCTACGCCGAATATGTTTTTCTCACCGCCAGATCTTACTTTTTCAAGATTCCCGACTCCGTCCCCACCGATGCGGCCATCGCCTTTGGCTGTGGATTCCCCACCGCGGTGAAAGGGTTCGAAGTCATCAAAGGAGTGCAGCCGGGCCAGAGCGTGGTGATCCAGGGGGCTGGGCCTGTAGGGCTTTCTTCCCTGGTCATGGCCAAGTTGGGCGGAGCCTCTCCGATTGTGGTCATTGGGGCCCCCAGTTCCCGATTGGAGATGGCTCGCAAGCTGGGAGCCGACGAGACCATCGATCTCTCGTCGCTGCCCGAGCCGGAGGCCAGGGTCAGTAAAGTTCGAGAACTGCTGGGTGGTGAGGCTGACCTTGTCATCGAGGCAACGGGATTTCCAGAAGCTGTCTCGGAAGGGATCGATATGTGCAAGACGGCGGGACGATATTTGATCATGGGCGTTTTCTCGGATTTGGGTCCTGTTCCCATCAATCCCAGCTTGATCGTCAGGAAGAATCTACGGCTCTATGGTTCCGTGTTTTGGGAACCCAAACATCTTTATCAAGTGCTCCAATTGCTGGCGAAATATAACGACCGACTTTCGTTGCAGGATGCCGTCACTCATCGATACGGGCTGGAACAGAGCACCTCTGCAATAGAGGATGTGGAAGCGTTGAAATGCGTGAAGGCGGTCATACAACCAGGTTATAAAGCTTCTTGAAATGGACCTTATGGCACCGTCGCTAGGTTGACTTCTGGTGGGGGAATCAGCAAGATGTAAAGGAAGCAATTGAGTTCCCATTGCTTCTTAATGTACCCCTAAGAGGAGGTGATTTCGCTTGATTGAACCCTATATGGCTTTCGCCATCCAATCCAAGACCTATGGATGTACCAGTCGCGAAGACATTAAGAAGAATCTGCACAATTTGATCCCCCAGATAGAGGGTTGCCTTTACATGGGTGACGTGCTGTATCCCACCAAATTGGTGGTGCTCTCTGAGGGTGCCCTGCAGGGGTTTTACGACGAGCACAGCCGGATGGATCACGTGGAGGCCTGCAAAAAGATCGCCATCACCCTACCCGGGGAGGAATCCGAGAAGCTGGCCGAAGTGGCCAAAAAATGGAAGGTGTATCTGGTCGCTCAAGCCAAGGTACTCGAGCCGGACATTATCAAGGACCGCTTCTTCAATACCGCCTTTATTATCGATCCTGAAGGAAACATCATCCACAAGCATCGCAAGGGACGAGTCTTCACACCCGAAAGTACCACCACGCCCTGTGATGTGTACGACATTTGGAAGGAAAAGGTAGGAGAGGGACTGGATGCCTTTTATCCGGTGGCGGATACTCCCATTGGACGCATTGGCACCATGATCTGCTATGAGGGCTATTTTTGTGAGACGGGGCGGATGCTGGCCTTAAATGGTGCGGAGATTCTGTGCAGGGGAGGTGAGCTCGAGCACCACTGCAACATCGGCGTGTGGGAGGTCATGAACCGAGCCCACGCGGTCAATAACTCCTGCTACATGGTGGCTGCCAACAGTGGGCCCAAGTTCCACACCACGAGCGAAAGTGTCCCTTCCATGACCGGTTCTACCGGGTCGGACACCATGATCTGCAATTACCGGGGACAGATCATGTCCAGGGTGGACAAACCCCATGTTTCTTATGCCGCAGCCGTCATCAATATTGAGGAGCTGCGAACTTTTCGGGTCAAGGGAATGATCAGCCTGTTGCCTCACGTGTCCGCCGAACTGTGGGGAGAACTCTATCTCGAGGCGGCCAAGAAGTTCTGCTGGCCCAAGAATCTGTATGCCGAAGAGGCTCCTCCGCTTTATCCGGAGAGGAAGAAATTCTATAAGGACATCGTGGATCAGATGATCCGCAAGGGTCTGTTGAGTCCTCCGGAAGGCTTCGAGCTTCATGAGCGTATCGAGGAGTATGAGGAACCCCAAAAGGGGGAGGGCCAAGAGAAGGAAGAAGAGCTGGTCAAGAAATAAGATCGGGTAGTGAGGGAAATTTTCAAGAAGGAGAAGATAAAGAATGGCGACACCAACTAAGGAACTGAAAAAGCCAGGGGGTGGTTATGATCCGCGGGAAGTGAAAACGGTTCATGACTGGATCGACCTGCTCAAGGACGAAGGCGAATATAGGGAAGTCAATGTTAAGGTGGATTGGGACTGCGAGATTGGGACCATTGCCCGCTACTGCATGTCGGCCAAAAACGGGGTGGCGCTTCTTTTTGACAACATCAAGGGTCACGCCAACACCTTTTGTAAGAAACTCTTTACCAACTCGGTCTCTTCCTACGGGCGCTTCAACCTGGCCTTTGGTCTCCCCAAGGACACCGGGACCAGAGATTTGGTCCTGACCATGAAGGAGGGATACAAAAAGAGCCTCTCGCCTAAGGAAGTCTCCACAGCGCCCCACAAGCAAAATATCCTCAAGGGGAAGGACATCAACATCGAGGAGATCCCCGTGCCCAAATGGCACCTGTGGGACGGTGGACGATTTATTAACACCTTTGCCCCTGTGATCACCCGTGATCCCGATGTCGGCCGCTATAATATGGGTATCTACCGGGGCATGAACGCCGGCCCCAAACATGTTTCCTGTCTCATGGCCCCTTCACAGGGTTGGGGCGATCACTATAGCAAGGCTCAACAGCGCCAGGAGCCCATGAAAGTGGCTTTTATCTATGGGTGCAATCCCCTGCTCACCATCCTGGCGGGCAGTGCCTTTGGGCGGCTGGTTTCCGAGTACGATGTTTACGGTGGACTCGTGGGCGAGCCGCTGGAACTGGTTCAATGCGAGACCAGTGATCTGATGGTACCGGCCTCCGCAGAGATGGTGATTGAGGGAACCATGTCCTGGGACCCCAAGGATTTCAAGATGGAAGGTCCTTTTGCAGAGCACTGTGGCTACTACGGAGGGGGTTATTCTTTGAAACCCACGGTGGAGGTGGATTGCATTACCTTTCGAGATGATCCGATCTTTCAGGGTTCTTGCGAGAGCATTCGTCCCGGCTGGCCCACGGAGGATGCCTACATCACCTCGCTTTCAAGTTCTGCTCTGGTCTGGAACCACCTGGAGGCATGCGGTGTTCCAGGAGTCACGGATGTGTGGATGAACCTGGACGGACCGTTCTTCATGATCTACGTTCAGATCCGGCAGAGTTATCGCCATCAGGCCAAGCAGATCGCCTCCGCCATTTGGGGAATGTCGTTTGCCAACTGGGCATTCAAGAATGTCATGGTGGTTGAAGAAGACATCGACCTCCGCGACCATGGCCAGCTGGAGTGGGCCCTTTGCACTCGGGTCAATCCTGCCATGGGAGATTTGGTGATCTTCAAGAACCACTTTGGCTCGGTTCTGGATCCCAGCACCCCCTTTGAAGAGCGGGATCTCATGAAGTTTGGATCCGGTAAGTGGGCCAGGATGCTGTTTGACGCCACCCGGAATTGGGATTTGGGCGGCCGGCCCTTCTGGAACAACCAGGTGTTCCCACCCGTGGTGGTTCTTTCCAAGGAAGAAGAGGAGCTGGTGCAAGGCCGCTGGGAAGAATACGGATTGGGCGACATCAAGTATGAACCGCGGATGGAAATTGACAAGAATGAGGATCTCAAGCAGCGCTACGCTTTCAACTCTCGTCCCACCCCGGAGTATTTGGAGGACCACGGCGGCCAGCACGCCATTACCGATAGGACTAAGTAAAGATGAGAATGACCAAAATCAGGTTTTCCGTCCTGGCTGCTCTTTTTGTTGGGTGTTTGGTCTTGCCTTCGCAGCTGGTTTTTTCCCAGGAAACGGACCAGCCCCATCCGGAAGTCCCTCCAGCGGGGGATGCTCTACAGGTCACGCTGGGGCGCGACTCGCCCAATCTGGGGGGCAATGTTTTCAGAGATGCCTTCCTCTCCTTCACTTTGAGCAATGCGCCAGGCATCGCCACAGGAAAGATTATTTCGGACATCTCCTTTCCCAGCTCAGAGGGCATCGCCTTTGACCGGGCCGAGTTGACTCCTGATGTGGAGGCCGCCGGAGCCACCCTGGAGATTGAGGTGGCTGAGGGAGAGGAAGCCTCTGAAGCTGGGGAAGAGGGGGCCGAGTTGCCCCCTGATTTGGAAGCCTCCGGAGCCCCAGTTGAGATTGAGATGGCTGGGGGAGAGGAAGCCTCTGAAGCTGGGGAAGAGGGTGAAACCGCTCAGGAAGAGGGAGCTACGAGTCGTGTAAAGATCACGATTTCCAACGACAAGGGTCTTCCCGACGGCATTATTGCCAACCTGGTGTTCAAGGTCACCAAGGAGTTTACCTTTGAGGAAGTGGGAACCGACGAGCACCTGATCACGCTGGACAACTCGGTTTCAGCCTGGGCTACAGACGAGAAGGAAATTACCGACGTGATGGGCGAACCGGGTGGAATCGATCTTGCCTATGCACCGGTGGTCTTTGCCTGCCTTTTTTACATGCATTAACCACAGACCACAGACAACTGACACTAAAAAAGGGGACAGGCTAGCCTGTCCCCTTTTTTATTTTCCTCACCACCCGACCTTTGGTGTTTCCTGGCTGGGAATCGTAGAATGCGAACAAATGGTTAGACTGAGTGTCCAGGGAGTGCTTCTCATGGTCATGGTCGTTCAGATGCCGGGTGCATTTTCTCAGGAGAACCTTGAATCGGAGGTCGCTCAAAACAAGATCACCTTTCCTACCCTTGTAGGTACTCCCGATCTGGAACTCAGA
>JACZQQ010000096.1 GCA_022545645.1 Acidobacteriota bacterium
ACACGCTGTCGCATTCCTCCCGAGAACTGGTGGGGGTACTCGGACATGCGCAGGGCCGGCCCCGGGATTCCCACCAGCTTGAGCATCTCAACGCCTCGGTCGAATGCCTCCTGCTTGGAACACCCCTCGTGTTCCAAGACCACTTCGGATAACTGCATTCCGATAGTGAAGACGGGATTCAAGGAGGTCATCGGCTCCTGAAAGATCATGCTGATCTCCTTACCGCGGATTTTTCGCATCTCCTGCCAGGAAAGTTTCAGCAGGTCCTGTCCCCGAAATAGGATCGAGCCGGCCACGATCTCTCCCGGAGGGTTGGGAATCAGACGCAGAATGCTCAGAGCCGTGACACTCTTTCCCGCGCCCGATTCCCCCACCAGACCCAGCACTTCTCCGGCGTAAATATCCAGATCGACCCCGTCGACCGCTTCGGCGATGCCGGATTCGGTTTTGAAGTGGGTCTTGAGACCCTGGATCTGCAGTAATTTCTCAGGCATGGTGGCGCCCTCGCGCAGTCGCTCTGTCGTGCTGTCGTGCTGTCGTGTCTTCGACCTTCTGTTGGTTCATGAGAACATCTTTGAAGAACCCTGGCATATCCTTATCTCAGTCTGGAAAACTCCTTGGGGTCGAAGGCTTCACGAATCGCTTCCCCGATCAAGACGATGAGGAGCAAGGTCAGAAAGAGGGCGGCCAGAGGGAAAAAGACCAGCCACCACTTGGTCAGCAAACTCATGCCCTGTCCAATCAGCTCACCCCAGCTGGGAGTGGGGGCGGGCAGGCCGAATCCCAGAAAGTCCAGGGCCACCAGCGCTCCGATATTACCCACGATGGCAAAGGGAGCAAAGGAAACCACCGGATTGATGGCGTTGGGCAAAATATGCTTGAACATGATGGTCCAGTCCGACGCCCCCATGGCAATGGCAGCCCCCACATAGTCTTTGGCCTTTTCACGGTAGAACTCGCCGCGGATGTAATAGGTGATTCCCATCCAGCCAAATGCGGACATGAGGAAGATCAAAAGCCAGAAGGACGGCTGCACCAGCTGACTCCTTCCCGGCAGGTAGATGGGAACCACGATCGAGCTGACAATCATGATGGTGTAGAGAAAGGGCAGAGAGGACCAGATTTCGATGAACCGCTGTCCCAGAATGTCCAACTTTCCGCCGAAATATCCAATCAAACCACCCACGGCAATCCCCAGCGCAAAGCTCAAAATGAGAACCAGCAGGGCAAAGGTCATCGAGATATTGAAGCCATAGGCGAGCCTGGCGAAGACGTCCCGGCCTCGATCGTCGGTTCCGAAGGGATGCTCCAGGGAAGGCGGGTGGGGAGGGACACCCTCCAACTCGAGAAGGGATTCGCTGGGGCTGTAGGGGTAAGGAGGTAGAAGGACCCAGTTGGCCTCTTTTTCAGCGGCAAATTGTTCCTTCATCTTCCGGTAATCGGGTTCGCCGATGGCCTCCAGCCCGAAATCGGCCGGGCTGTGGAAGCGCAGCTTGGGGAAATAGTATTGGCCTTGATAACGGACTACGAGCGGCTGGTTGCTGACCAGCAGGGGCAGCAGGAAGGAGACCAGGTAGACTGCCAGAATAGCCAGAAACGAGTAGTAGCCTCGCTTGAGGCTCCGAAACTTGCGCCAACGCTTGCGGAAGATGGACAGGGAAGGGGGTGGGACCTGGTTCATTATCGAAACCGTATCCGTGGGTCGACAAACACGTAAATGATGTCCGAGATAATGTTGCCCATCAGCATGAGGAGGCTGGAAATGACCACGATTCCCAGAGCCACCGGGTAGTCTCTTTGCAGGATCGAGGTATATCCCAGATAGCCCATGCCGTCGATATTAAATACCTTCTCGATCAGAAAGGAGCCGGCCAGAATCAGGCTGAAGAAATGTCCCAGACCGGTGACGATGGGGATCAGGGAATTCCGCAGGGCATGCAAAAAGATGACCCGCCGCTCACTCAGGCCCTTGGCGAAGGCGGTGCGGACGTAATCCTGTCCCAGATTCTCCATCAGCGAGTTCTTGGTCAGGATGGTGAGGGTGGCAAACGAGCCGATCATATAGCAGACCACGGGAAGGAACATGTGATGGAGCTGGGCCACGATCTTCTGTCCGAAATTAAGAAATTCCCACTGGATGGGTCGGAATCCGCCCAGAGGAAAGAGGTCCCAGAAGCTGCCTCCTCCCAGCACCACCAGTAAGGCGGTTCCCAGCGCCCATCCGGGGATCGAGTAGCCGAGAAATACAATGAAGCTGCTGGTGAAATCGAAGCGCGATCCGTGTCGAATGGCCTTGAACACCCCCAGCGGCACGCACACCAGGTAGCTCAGCAAAAAACCGGTGAGGCCCAGGAATATAGAGACGGGAAAGCGCGATTTGATGACATCCCAGACCGGCTCCTGGTAGATGTAGGATCGACCCAGATCGAGTTGCACCACGTTCCAGAGCCACTGGGCATAGCGAATATGGACGGGCTTGTCGAACCCGTAGTAGCGCTTCATCTCCTCCATCGCCGCTTCAGGAATATTGGAATCCAGTCTCAGCGCGTTCCCGCCGGCTCCGCCCTCCTGAGCCAACGCCATCTGGTAACTCATGATCTGACGCTCAATGGGGCCGCCCGGGACAAACTGCATGATCAGGAAGACAGCCAGGGTGATGCCGAGGAAGGTGGGTATGATCAGCAGGAACCGGCGGATGAAGTAGGCGGTCATGGTGTTCTAAGGGGAGGGCGCCTGCTGCTCCACTTTGTCGAACTCCAACCAGTACCGATCTTCACTCTGGCCCACGTTCAATTGAATGGTTGAATCGCCCCGGGCCTCATCCAGCCTTTGTGATCTTTCTGGATCGATCCACCACATGGAGGGGAGGTCCGTGTGGTCCCCGACCCTGGAAATGTATCCGATCGGGTGTCCGAACTTGTTCCAGTACGCGATTCGCGTATAGGGGGCCGTCCATTCCAGAATATAGAGGTAGAGATTTGTCAGGATGCCATCGATTTCCTGAATGGCGGCGATGCGCTCATCCAGTTCGAACATGCTGTCATAGGCGTCGGTTATTTCATCGATTCTGCGATTCTTAATCCCCGTGATATTGTTGGTATTGTTCACATCGGCCATTGTGGAATGGTATGAATTCTCCGGGTTCGGGAACAACAACCCGCCCCATCCCATCGAGACGATATCAAATTGTCGCTCCATGACGAGCTTGAACAGGGTCTCCGGTGTCACCAGCCGCAGATTGAGGTTGATTCCCACTTTGCGCAGGTCTTCCTGATAGACGGTCAAGATCCTTTCCGAGGCTTTGGCGGAATACAGAATTTCCAATTCAAATGGTTTGCCCCGCTTCACCAGCCGTCCTCTCTCGTCCCGATTCTTCCAGCCCGCTTCAGCCAGGATTTCCAAGGCCAGGCCCGGATCGTATGAGATCTTTGGATTATCGGGGTTTTCATAAACGCTGCCGGTATAGTAGGAATGCTGAAGCTGGTACTGGTTGTACATGAGTTTTTCGATCAGCTGTTCCCGATTGAGCAGGTGAAAGAGGGCCTTTCGCACCCGGGTGTCATCGAACGGTACTCTGCGCATATTGAAGGCAAGGCCCTGGACTCCGTTCGGCGAGTGATTGAAGATCTTCCGTTTTTGAATGAGACCCCGTTGGATCCGATCGAAATCCAGTTCTTCCACCCACATTTGAGCACGGTTGACGAAGTAATAGTCGAGATCGCCCTTCTTGAACATCTCAAACTCGAGGTTACGGTCTCGCACCACGATTTCTATGATCTGCTCAAAGTTATTCAGGCCCACATTTCGACGATGGTTCTCGGCCCAATAGTCATTGCGCTTACGGATGGTGATGGAGTTTCCCTTGTTGATATCCTGTTCCTGAACGGCGTAAGGGCCACTCCCCATCATCATCTTGAAGTTGTAATCACGGATGTATGTGTCTCCAGCCACATTTTTGAGGAGATGGGCCGGCAAGATAGGCAGCGACCCTGAAAAATAGAGGAAGTTGCGCCAGTTCACCTTGGTGCTTTGGACCCGAACAATATATTTGCTCTCGGCGAAGGGTTGTGCGAACTTGCTCCAGGTCATGCGGGAAAACGGGGCCTGTAATCCCTCATCCATGTGGAAGTTCCAGGAGGCAACGACGTCCTCTGCCGTGACCGGTTGACCATCGGCCCAGCGGGCATTGGGGTTGATTCGGAAGCGATAGGTTACTTTGTCGGGGGAGATTTGCCAGTGGGTGGCCAGGGCGGGAATGTATTCGAGGGTGGTGGGGTGCAGGCTCAAGAGGGTCTCGTAAACGATTCCTCCCAGCATCGAGTTGAGCATCGTATTGGATTCCGGACCGACGATCCGCAGCGTACCGGGAAAATCGGACATGGCTTCTCGAAGCAGTCCTCCCTTCACAGCCCGAGGATCCCCGATAAAGTCAAAATCGGTATTGGTTTCCCATCCTTCTCCGGTGAATCCCTTTCCCCCATCCTCGGCAGAAACTGAAGGATCGGCCCCCGCGTCGGCATCGGGAAAGACGGGATAATCGTTCTTGTCGAGCGAGACCGGACCTCGAGGTTGCAGGTCCGTGGATGACCCACCCCCACCGGTGTCGGTTAGGTAACCGCAGCTCAGGGCCAGAAACGATCCGGTTAACAAGCAAATGGACAAGATCTTTCGCATATTCCTAGTTCCTCCCTTCCGGTAGAGAATCATTTTAGCATGGGACCCACAACCGTTCCTCTCTCGATGGCCTCAAGCATTCTTGACCCGGGTCCTCAGTTGGGCTAAGCTTCTACAAGCTGTAGAATATACATCATGAAATTTGTATTCCGACCCTCGGAAAAGGGGGTTCCCCAGGTCCTGGGAGAACTTGAAAGCAAGGTGATGAAAGAGGTGTGGAGCCATCCTGACTGCTCTGCCAGGGAGGTGCTTGATCGTCTTAGAAAGGAACGTACGATCGCCCAGACAACGGTATTGACGATACTCTCTCGGCTATGCAAGAAAGGGCTATTGACTCGCCGTCACCAAGGAAAGGCCTTCCGCTACAGTTCCGTGGTTGACCAGCAGCAGTTCAACGAAATGGTGACGAGAGATGTTCTGGAGGGACTCTTGAAAGGGAACTCCCGACCTATCCTGAGCACCTTTGTCGATCTGGTGTCGACGGATGAGGAATTACTTGAGGAACTCGACGACTTGGTGAGGCGTAAAAGAGGTTGATGATCGATTCACTTCTCTATTTGCTCATCTCTTCCTTACTGGTCGGATTTGCTGCTTGCGCAGGAATGGCCGCGCTCCAGTATCCGTTTGTCCGATGGATGAGCCGAGCCGGCTCAATGGGCCTTTCCAGTGATTTTTGGTTTGCTTGGGGAATACTTCCGGTGCTCGTGGGGACCTTTCTGGGAGGGTTTGCTCTGGCCTTCGATTGGCTGGGTTCCAGCGGGTGGCTGTCTAATCCTCACACTCAGTCTTCTCCACAGGGGAGTGTACTCTTTTGGGGAGTTGCTCTAGGGTGCTTTGCTGTCGTCGTGATCGCAGCGGTTCGCTCCTACCGCAGGTATCTTCCCACCTATCAATTGCGGGGGGGTGCTTTTCCTGAAAAGACTGCCAACGGTCCATTTGTTTCTTTTAGCTTGTTACCGAGCAGATTTCCGGTAGCTTTCACTGCAGGCTTGCTAATTCCTCGTGTTTATCTCACCCAAGCGGCGGTTGAGTTACTCACTTTACAAGAACAGGATATCGTCTTGTCGCACGAGCATGAGCACATCAGGAGAAGAGATCCGCTTCGATACTTGTTGCTCACCTTTTGCGAATACTGGTTACCCGGAGCTCGATACATCCGCCGGCAATGGCAAAGGAGGGTAGAAAGTGAATGCGATCAGGCATCCATAAAACTTGGCTTTGCTGCAGATCGCGTGGCGTCGACGATTCTCAAGTTTGAAAGAGCAAAAACGACAGGATGTCCTCCAGCCATGGCTCTTGCCTATGCACCGGACAACCACAGGGATCTGAAACTGCGGATTGAATCGTTGTTCGACGGCCCAGCCGGAGCGATTGGACAAAGGCCAGTCCTTTTGGGTTGTGCGGCTCTGTGCCTTTTTCTTACCGTGAATTTTATGGAGGTTCACCGGGGGGTGAAGACCTTCTTGGGGTGGCTCCATTGATCAGAAAGCTTGTTTGGGCTTGTCTTCTACAAAGTGTAGTTCTACTTCTTGCACCGCAGGTTTCTGCGCAGACCTCGCCCACTGAAGACCGACCTGTCATGAGAGCCAAAAGGGTGGAGGAAGCTCCCGCCATCGACGGTCGGCTGGATGATCCCGTGTGGCAGAACGTGATTGGAGCGTCGGAATTCTATCAGAGGGAGCCTGTGGAGGGAGAGGCAGCGACCGAACGAACTTCAGTCTACATTGTGTATGATCAAACTCACCTTTATATAGGCGTCGAACTTCTGGACAGCGAACCGCTTAAGATTCGGGCCACCGACTTGCAGAGAGACAGCCCTCTTGACAACGATGACAGTTTCACGGTCGCCATCGATTCGTTCCATGATCACCGCAATGCTTTTGTCTTTCGACTGAACCCACTCGGGACACGCTATGATGCAGTGATTCGAGAGGAAGCGCCTGAGTTGAACCACGCCTGGGACGAGCAGTGGACAGCGGCGGCGGTGATGACCGATCAGGGCTGGAGCGCCGAATATTCCATCCCCTTCAAGATACTCCGGTTCTCGGGAGCAGAGGAACAGGTTTGGGGCATCAATTTCGAGCGGGTCATCAAGAGAAAAAACGAGTCCGTTTACTGGTCGGGTTGGGAGCGCGACTTTGGCTTTTATCACATTTCGCAGGCGGGACATCTGGAAGGACTCATCGATATCAAGCAAGCGGAACGCTTTCGAATCCGTCCTTACGTTCTCGGGGGAGTGGAGAACTTTGCGGCCACTTCCTCTCCCCTCGGGACAGAAGGAGTTGGGGATGTGGGCATCGATGATCTCAAGATTGCCGTGACCTCAAATCTCACCGCTGACCTGGCTTTCAATCCCGATTTTGGACAAGTCGAGGTGGATGCACAGCAGGTCAATCTGACTCGATTCAGTCTTTTCTTCAGGGAAAAGCGTCCGTTTTTTATCGAGGGTGCCGAATCATTGCGCATGGGGTTGGGCCTGCTGCATTTCGGTCCGCCGCCCGTGGAATTGTTTCACAGCCGGAGGATTGGCCTCTCCGACGCGGGTGAGCCCCTCCCGATTATGGCCGGCAGCAAGCTGACTGGAAAAGTCGGGGCATATGCCCTGGGATTTCTCAACGTGCAGACGAATGACGATCAAGGCCGACCGGGAGAAAACTTCACGGTTGCCCGCTTTCGCAGGGAGATGTTGGGGCGTTCTTATGTCGGCGCCATTTTCACTAACCGGCAGGGTGGAGGACTCTTTAATCGCCTGGCCGGCCTGGATGCACGATTCGTCTTGAAAAGGTATTTTCACATAAATGGGATGCTGGCAAAATCGTTCACCTCCGGGATCAGTGACAAGGAGTGGCTGACTCAGATTGGCGCTGACTGGCGGACCGACTTTTTTACCGCCGGGATCAACTATATGGACATTGAACCCAATTTTATTCCGGGAATTGGGTTTCTTCGCCGCAAAGATCGGACCATCGGCTCCAGGGTGATCTTAAAACCCCGTCCGGGCGGTGAACTCATTCGCAATTTCGAAATCCAACCCAGCCTCGTTTACCATCACGATGAGGATAGAGTCCTGAAATCTCGCAATGCCGACCTGGGGTTTGACATCGTTTTTCAGAGTGGCGATAAGGTGCAGTTTGAAATTGAAAACGATGTCGAGCGCCTCTTCAGACCCTTTAGAATCGCTCCTGGCGTCATTCTTCCAGAGGGACTGTACCAATGGAACGCAGGCGGGGCGAGCTTCAGCTCCTTTAATGGCAGAAAGCTGGCCGCCAGCGCTGGATTCAGTATTGGGGATTTTTACAACGGCACCAAGAACTCATTCGACCTGGCTGGAGAATTTCGACCCAACGAGAAGATGAGCTTCAGCCCCAGTTACAAATTCAACGACATCGATCTGATCGAGGGATCTTTCAACACCCATCTCTTCGGGCTGCGTGCCGATGTCTCCTTTACCAATAATCTCCTCACCTCGACCTTTCTCCAATACAACAGTACGGGTGAACTGGCGGCACTCCAGGTACGCTTCAACTACATCTTCCGCACCATCGACAATTTTTTTATCGTTTACAATGAGACCCGTTTTACCGACGGTGTTTTTTCGGGAGAATCCGACCGCTCCCTGATTTTGAAGATTACCTACTCGTTGCATCGGTAACCGCAGACCACAGCCGGGGACCGGCTGAAATCCCAGATTCCAAATCCCAAAGTCCAAACCTGACCTGGAACCTGAAACTTGAAACCTGGAACGCGCCCGAAGGGCGCTTGTGATCACCATTCACAACTCACCATTGAAAAGATTGCCTTTCACCACCTCAACAGCTAGCATTGCACTCAAGATGAAAGAAAGGCGCCAGTATAGACGCTGGCGGGTTTCCATGCCCTGTTCGGTGAAGTGGGAAGACGGTCTCACCCAAGGGCTGATCGCCAACATTTCCTTCGGCGGCGCATTGATCTCCGAGGTCAGCGCTGTCCCTCCTGAAGGCGCCGAAGTAGCGCTTACCTTTGAAGCTGAGGAGGGAGAAGTTCAGCTGGAAGGCAAGTTGTCTTCCAGAGTGGTCCACACCATCACGGAGCTCATCGAACACGGAGGGGCCGGAGCGTTTGGCGTACAGTTCGAGGGACCGATCGAGGAGATCCGCTCGAAACTGATTCCTGTTTTCAGTGTTTTGACGTCGAAAGAAGGGGAGCCAGGATAGTGATGCCTTTGAAAGATTTACGACTGGTTGGATTGTTGGGCTTGCTGGTGCTGCTGGTTGGTCTGGCGGAGGCCGGGGGCACCCGCTAGCGGGTCGCGCAACACGGGCAGGGCGGATGCTTTCGTCGCTGCAGTAGAGAATTTATGCATAATCCGGGCTAGTGATACTCCTCAGCTCTCGGGCGACACAGGGATCGCCCGCAACTCCCATCAGCAAACGTCATCGTACTGATTGAGCGCAGTGCTATACAAGCCATGAGACCCAAGTGGA
>JACZQQ010000097.1 GCA_022545645.1 Acidobacteriota bacterium
GGTCTGGAGCCCACAGGCAGAGGTTTTGAACTTGTGATTTAGGATATGGGGCTTGTTTGGGATTTAGGATTTTTCTTCTTCTCAATCTTATGTTCTCGGAGCTTCTTGGAGAGGGTATTTCGATGAACGCCCATGGTCTCAGCCGCACGACTCAGGTTTCCGTTGCTTTTCTCTAGAGCACGCAGGATAAAGAGTTTTTCAAACTGGGAAACCGCTTCCGTCCAATAAATTCCCTTGGCTACCATCTCATCAATAATCTCCTCGAGGACCTGCTTGATTTTGGACGGTGCGGCGCTCACAGGTTGGCCTCTATCGTTTGCTCCAGCCGCCCTCGATCATTCATAGGGCTTCATCCAGGTTCTTGCCGGTGAGGAGACGATAAGCCTCCAGATAACGCTGGGAAGTGGCTTCCACGATAGAGCTGGGAAGTTCCGGTCCGGGAGGTGCCTTGTCCCAATCGAGCGTCTCCAGAAAATCACGAATGAACTGCTTGTCGAAGGAGGGCTGAGATTTTCCAGGTTCGAATTCATCAGCCGGCCAGAATCGAGAAGAGTCCGGGGTGAGAACCTCATCGATCAGGAGCAGGCGAGATCCTTCCATACCGAATTCAAACTTGGTATCACAGATAATGATCCCTTTCTCCAAGGCATATTCTCGGGCCCGGTTGTAGATACGAAGGCTGAGATCCCGAACCTGCTCTGCCAACTCAGGGCCAATGATCTGGGCGGCACGATCAAAACTAATATTCTCATCATGGCCGTTTGTCGCCTTGGTGGCGGGTGTAAAAATCGGTTCAGGGAGCTCAGCCGACTCAACGAGTCCGCTGGGCAACCGGTTCCCGCAAATCATTTCACTCTGACGATATTCTGCCCAGCCCGATCCGGCCAGGTAACCCCGCACCACACACTCGATGGGCAGGGGAGTGCACTTGCGAACCAGCATGGATCGACCCGCCAGTTCCTCCCTGAAGGGCTGCAAAGGAGCTGGAAACTCATCCACCCGGACCGATACGAGATGATGAGGGACCATCCCTTCAAGTCGCTCAAACCAGAAAGCTGATAGCTGGGTGAGAACTTTACCCTTGTGAGGGATCGCATTGGGTAATATGACGTCAAAGGCGGAAATGCGATCCGTCGCCACCATCAGAAGCTGGCCATCCACCTCAAACAGCTCCCGGACCTTCCCTTGACCCACCTTGGGAATTCCGGGCAGGTCCTGCGTCTTAATGCCCTGTTCCAAACTCACCGTTACCTCCTCTTGCCACTCCTTCGGTTACAGAAACACTTCCATCCCAAAGAAAGCACATCTTATACGATCACTTGACACCTGGGAAAGGGAGTTGTACTATTTGGCACTCAACCAAGGGGAGTGCTAACACTCACCACATTGACTTGCGAAACCTAACGTTTTTCAAGCTTCCGACTTTTTTAGAGAATTAACAGAGGTAAGAAAGGAGTTTAGAGCGATGAGTATTAAACCTTTACATGATCGAGTTCTGATTAAACGGCTGGAGGACGCCGGCGAGGAGATTCGTGGCGGCATCGTGATTCCCGATACGGCCAAGGAAAAACCCCAGGAGGGAGAAGTGGTTGCCGTCGGTGAAGGCAAAGTTCTAGAGAGCGGAGAGAAGGTTCAGATGTCGGTCAAAGAGGGAGACCGGATCCTTTTTGGAAAGTATTCCGGCACCGAAGTGAAAATTGACGATGAAGAATACCTGATCATGCGAGAAGACGAGATCCTGGGAATTCTGGTGGGGAAAAAAAGCAAGGTCAAGGTATAAGAGGAACGGACCGCAAATCGAGTTAAGAAGCCTCTTGAGGTTTCTTAACACTTGAAGGAAAAGGAGAAAAGCATATGGCAGCAAAAGAGATTACTCAGGGCGAAGACGCACGCCGGGCATTGATTGATGGCGTCAACAGGTTGGCCTCAGCGGTCAAGATTACACTTGGCCCCAAGGGGCGCAATGTTGTTTTGGAGAAAAAATTCGGTTCTCCGGTGGTCACCAAGGACGGCGTGACCGTAGCCAAGGAAATTGAACTGGAAGGCCGGGAAAAAGTGGGCGCTGCCATGCTTCGTGAGGTGGCCAGCAAGACCAGTGATGTAGCCGGTGACGGAACCACGACTGCCACCATCCTCGCCCAGGCAATTGTCCGCGAAGGGCTCAAGACGGTGACCGCGGGCGCCAATCCCATGGCGGTCAAGCGGGGCATTGAAAAGGCCGTCAAAATAGCGGTCGAGGAAATCCAGAAGATCTCCAAAGAAATCAAGGGTGAGATGATCGCTCAGGTGGGATCCATTTCCGCTAACAACGACCATGCCATCGGGGACATCATTGCCGAAGCCATGAAGAAGGTGGGTAAGGATGGTGTCATCACGGTGGAAGAAGCCAAATCGATCGAAACCTCTTTGGAGGTGGTCGAGGGCATGCAGTTTGATCGCGGTTATCTCTCTCCCTATTTCGTGACCGATCCGGAGCGTATGGAGTGTACCCTGGAGGACTGCTACATTCTCCTGAACGAGAAGAAAATCAGTTCCATGAAGGATATGCTGCCCTTGCTGGAGCAGGTTGCCAAAACCGGTAAGCCCTTTTTAGTGCTGGCCGAGGACGTTGAAGGAGAAGCTCTAGCTACTCTGGTGGTGAACCGGCTCCGAGGCACACTCCAGGGTTGCTCGGTAAAGGCACCCGGTTTCGGGGATCGTCGCAAAGCCATGTTGGACGATATCGCCATTTTAACCGGTGGTAAGGTCATCTCCGAAGATCTTGGAATCAAACTGGAGAATGTTCAGCTCGAAGATCTTGGCCAGGCCAAGAAAGTGACCATCGACAAGGACAACACCACCATTATCGAAGGGGCAGGGAAGGGTGCGGACATTGCCGGCCGGGTCAAGCAGATCCGAGCTCAGATCGAAGAAACAAGCTCCGATTATGACCGCGAGAAGCTCCAAGAGCGCCTTGCCAAACTTGTTGGCGGAGTCGCCGTCATCAAGGTCGGGGCAGCCACCGAGACTGAGCTGAAAGAAAAGAAAGCCCGGGTTGAGGATGCCATGCATGCCACCAAGGCGGCAGCTGAAGAGGGCATCGTGCCGGGTGGAGGCGTGGCCTACTTGCATGCTATAAAGGCCCTCGAGAAAACCAAGCTGGAGGATGAAGACGAGCAGATTGGTGTGAATATCATCAAGCGCGCCCTTGAGGAACCGCTGCGCCAGATCGTTCATAATGCAGGACACGAGGGCGCCATTGTGGTCGCGAAAATCCGCGAAAGCAAGAACCCCAACTTCGGTTTTAACGCGGACACCGAGGTATATGAAGACCTGGTGGAAGCAGGCGTTATCGATCCCACCATGGTCGCTCGCACCGCTTTGGAGAATGCTGCCTCCATTGCAGGTCTTCTGCTCACTACAGAAGCCCTGATCACGGATGTACCGGAAGACGAAAAGGCATCCGCTCCAGGCGGCGCCCCCGACATGGGCGGAATGGGCGGAATGGGCGGAATGTACTAACGAGAAAGCGCGAACGAGAAAGCGCGAGAGCGCTTTCTCGTAGAGAAGACAGAAAAGAGCAGATAAGGTTGGAGTACTCACCCAACCTTATCTTGCTCTTTTTTTTTGTTCAGCGCCCCTTTCTTCGAGCTTCCTATTTTGTAGCGGCCGCTCTGAGAGCGGCCGCTACAACTCTTTGCCCAAAGACTATAACGTTGCCTTAAGATATCTGTACGACATGATTTCTATCCGCTCGCGCGCTTCCTGCTTGCCCTTCCTTCATTTTTCTGCACAATAGCTTGGGTGTCTCAAAGATGGTTGGTGTTGTTGTTTTGCGGTGGGGTTGTCTATCTGACACTGTTTTATCAGCTGGGCAACCTGTCCTTCTTCGGTTCGGATGAACCTCGCTACGCTCGCGTTGGCGAGGAAATGAACCTGCGGGGCAGCTACATCACTCCAACCCTGAACTTTCGCCCTTGGCTGGAGAAACCTCCCTTATTGTTCTGGCTGGAGGCGGTAAGCTTCCGACTGTTCGGAGTTCACGAATGGTCGGCCCGACTTCCAGCCGCCACCCTGGCCCTCCTGTCACTGTTCATCGTGGCCCTGCTGGCCGTCGAGTTGGCGGGTCGTCGCGTCGCTGTTTTCACCGTCTTGATTTTGTGCACCTCAGGTTTGTTTTTCGTCTTCGCCCGTGCTGCCAGCACCGATACGCTCTTGGTGGCACTGCTCACCACGGCCATGGTGTGTGGCTTCCAGGCCACCCGCAACCAACCCAACCTGTGGGCGGCTGGCGCCGGCCTGGCGCTAGGTCTCGCCGTGTTGGCCAAAGGTCCTGTGGCGGTGGTCCTTTTCGCTGGCGTCTTTGGACTTTACTTCCTACTGGAACAGAAACTCGGTTGGAACCTTAAACAAATCATCCTGGCGACCATCCTGTTTTCCTTCACGACGGTGCCCTGGTTCTGGCAGGTTTGGGAGGAAAATGGATACGACTTCGTGGCCACCTTCTGGATCAATCATCATCTGGCACGCTTCGTTACCGACATCCACCACCACTCGGAACCCTTCTGGTATTACCTGGTCGTTTTGGCCCTAGGATTTTTCCCCTGGGTCTGCTTTCTGGGTTCCGCCCTCTTCCGCACCTGGCAGCGGCGCAGGCATCTTCTAAGTACCTCCTACCGCCCTGAACTCTTTCTGTGGTTGTGGGTGGGAGTGCCCTTTGCCTTCTTCTCATTCAGCGAGAGCAAACTGGCGGGATATATCCTGCCCGTGTTTCCACCACTGGCTGTGATTGTTGCCCTAGAGTGGGAACACTGGCTCAAAGGTGATTTGGTCAGCCATCGCATGATGCGACCTCAGTTTATGGTGCTGGGAGGATACGCCCTGGCGGTTGTCGTCACACTGATCTGGGGCACCCACCTGATCTACGATTCAGTGGCTTTGGGCATCCTTCTGGCCTCACCGATTTTGGGAGGGATCACCTGTGCTTACATAGAGTTCCGCAAACGTCATCCTCTGGCTATCTTTTTGACCCTGGTGGCAACGATGACCTTATTTGCGTCACTCGCCTATTGGAGAGCCGCCCCTGTAGTCGATGATTACTATTCCTCTCGAGATCTTTCTCAGCTGATTCTTCCCAGGATTTCCCTGAAAGAGCCCTTAATCCTTTACCGTTACTTTCATCACACCGCTCACTACTACACCCGTTATCAGGTTGCCCAAGCATACCCGGCCGACCTGAACCAGCTTCAGGATTACTTCCGAAACAATCCCCAGGATCGATACTATATCCTCACTCAGGAGCAGGGATGGATGGATCTGCAGTTCCTTGAATCCAATCTGGTTCGACATCAGGGGAATCTCTACCTGCTTGAAATCGCTTCACCCATTTCCCGGGACAGGTTGGGGCAGGGACAGAAAAAGCGTGCCCCGAGGAAGGTTTCAAAATCCTGACCCTAACGGTCACAACATGCTAAGATAAGCACTTTTGCGATAGGTTTGTCTTTAAAACTCCACAACACACTGACCTCTGAACTGGAGGAATTGAAGCCTCTGGACGGGAAAACTGTCCGAATGTACACCTGTGGACCTACGGTCTATGATCATGTCCACATCGGCAACTTTCGAACCTTCGTTTTTCAGGACCTTCTGAGACGCTACATCAAATTCAAGGGGTTTCCGCTTCTCCATGTGATGAATGTCACCGATGTGGACGACAAGATCATCAGGAAAGCAAAAGAGGCAGGCCTTTCCATCTCGGAGTATACGGATCGCTATGCCCAGGCTTTCCTGGAGGATATGGAAACCCTTCGAATTGAAAAACCCGACGTCATGCCCTATGCCACCAAGCATATCGAGGAGATGGTGGAACTGGTTCTCAAGTTGCGCGATAAAGGCCATACCTATGAGCGTGACGGCTCCATCTACTATCGGATCAGCACTTTTTCCGGCTACGGAAAGCTCTCAAAAGTGGATCTCTGCAACACCCAAACCGCAGACCGCACGGATGCCGACGAATACACCAAGGAGAATCCTCGGGATTTTGTTCTGTGGAAGGCGAAGAAAGAGGGTGAGGCCTATTGGGATTCACCCCTTGGACCAGGGCGTCCCGGTTGGCACCTCGAGTGCTCCACCATGAGCATGAAGTATTTAGGTAATAGCTTCGACATCCACTGTGGAGGGGTGGACCTGGTCTTTCCCCATCATGAAAATGAGATTGCTCAGAGTGAAGCCGCTACCGGAGAACCCTTCGTGCGTTTTTGGATCCACTCTGAATTCCTTCTGGTTGACAGCGACAAAATGTCGAAATCGGAGGGGAATCAATACACTCTTCGAGATCTGATCAAGAGGGGCTGTGATCCCCTTGCCGTGCGCTATCTTCTTCAGTCGGTCCACTATCGCAAGCAGTTGAATTTCACATTTGAGGGAGTGGCTCAGGCCCAATCGGCGCTACGCCGGATTCATGACTTCCTGCTGCGGGTTGGCGAAGTAGCGGATGAACGACCTGAAAATCCTGATCTGACCCAGAAGGTAGCCAAGACCCGAGGCGACTTCCAAGCGGGTCTGGATGACGATTTAAATACCTCGGCCGCCCTGGCCGCGCTGTTTGAACTCATGAAGGACACCAACATCCTGCTGGAGAGTCAAGAAGTGGGAGGGGTCAACCGGGATCAAATCCTCGGTCTTTTCTCCGAGGCCCATCAAGTATTCGCTGTTTTTGAGGCTGAGGAACTCCAGATCCAGGACCAAGAAATTGCGGAGTTGATCGTGGAGCGGAAGGAGGCGCGTCGGCAACGTGATTTCCAGCGAGCCGATGAAATCCGTGACCTCTTGGCTGATCGAGGAATTGTTCTTGAGGATACGAAAGCAGGAACTCGATGGAAAAGAACCGGATAGGAATCGGGGCTGCTCAAGTACACCCCTTGATTGCCCGCTACATGCCCATGGATGGGTTGGATGTGGTGGTGGACTTGGAGAAGAGCCACGGTTCCCAGCTTTACGACGCAAAAACGGATCAATACTACCTCGACTTTTTGTCCTTTTACGGCAGCAATGCTCTGGGATTTAACCATCCGCGGCTGATCTCCAAGGAAGTGCTTGAAGAACTCGGCCGGGTGGCGGTCCACAAGCCGTCCAATTCAGACATCTATTCACGGGAGATGGCAAGTTTTTTAGATGCCTTCACCCGCCATGCCACCCCTGACTTCATGAAACACATTTTCTTCATTGAAGGGGGAGCACTGGGTGTCGAAAACGCACTGAAGACCGCTTTTGATTGGAAAGTACGCAAAAATTTCAGCAGGGGTGCAAAAGAGGAAAAGGGATTGAATGTCATCCATTTTCAACAGGCCTTTCACGGGAGATCGGGCTATACACTTTCTCTCACCAATACTTCCGATCCTCGAAAGACCCAGTATTTTCCGAAGTTTGATTGGCCTCGTATCCTCAATCCCAAATGTACCTTCCCCCTGGAAGGGGAAAATCTCCAACACGTCCAGGAGCTCGAGAAAAAGGCCCTCGCTCAGATTCAGGCCCTGCTGGACCGGGACTCAGAGGACATCGCTTGCCTGATTCTGGAGCCCATTCAAGGGGAAGGCGGAGATAACTATTTCCGACTTGAGTTTCATAGGGAACTTCGCCGTATCTGTGACGAAAATGAGATTCTGTTCATTTACGACGAAGTCCAGACCGGGTTTGGTGCCACAGGCCGAATGTGGGCCTTTGAGCATTACGTTCAACCGGACATACTGGCTTTTGGAAAGAAATCTCAAGTGTGTGGCATATTGGCCAACCACAGGGTGGACGAGGTTCCCGACAACGTTTTTCGGGTCTCCAGCCGGATTAATTCCACCTGGGGTGGAAATTTAGTCGATATGGTGCGTTGCCGGCTCTTTCTGGAGATCTTCGAAGAAGAGAAACTGCTGGAGCATTGCCGCCAGATGGGAGAGGTCCTGATGAAAGAACTGCACCAACTGAAAGAAGAATTTCCCTCCAAGGTTTCCAACATACGAGGGCTGGGCTTGTTTTGTGCTTTCGATCTACCCGATACGGAACTCCGAGAACAGTTTCGACAAAAGCTCTTCGAGAACCGCCTTCTCATCCTGCCTTCCGGAGAGCACTCCATCCGCTTTCGAACTGCTTTGAATCTGACCGAGGAGGAACTCCTCCAGGGAATCGGTATCATTCGCGAAGTGCTGCACAAAATGACCTAAGAAGGAAATTCCAAATCCTACCGGAAGACCGGAAATTCCAAATCCTAAATCCCAAATTCCAAACAAATCACAAGTTCCAAGCTCCAAATCACAAACAAATTCGGTTTTAAAAAGTCCGTAAACTCACACTCATAGGTCTTGAAAATTGGAATTTAGGATTTGGAATTTGTTTGGGATTTAGGATTTGGAATTTCCTAGACGCTCCTGTAGTGGCGCAAAACGAATTCCCTCAGATCCGTGGTTTCGACCGCTATCACATCGAGGCGGACGGGAGTCTTGGAGATCTCATGACACACGAGAAAATCGAAGGCCAGCTCATCCAGCTTCCGTTCCTTCTTCCAGTCCACGCTTTCTTCTCCTGGCCGGGAGGTGGGACCACGTCGGGTCTTCACCTCAACAAAGACCAGAAAGGGACCGTCATAGGCAATCAGATCCACTTCCCCCTGAAAGCCCTTCCAGTTGCGGGCAACGATATCCCACCCCAACTTCCTGAGATGCTTCAAGGCAATCCACTCACCCCACCGGCCCAGTTCTAGGGGTGAGCTCGGGTGATGAAGCCAGCGGAATTTGAGATACGAATAGAGGAATGGGCGATAGACCCGCCCTGAGTGGATCGATACCGAGCTGTTCAATGGGTTCATCTCCTGACTCCCTCGCTCCCTTAGCTATAACGTGCAAGCTTCGGAAAACGACGAAAATCAGGGACAGGGAACAGGTTGTTTAGCCCGCATTTCTCACACCCGATCTACTGCGACGGCAGATCTGGCCGCGTCTACTGCGTTGCCCGACCCGCAAGCGGGTGCCCCCGGCCTCCTCAACCTACTGCAGAGAGTACGTTTGCGGGGGCCTCTGTCGCGCGTGGCG
>JACZQQ010000098.1 GCA_022545645.1 Acidobacteriota bacterium
GAATCTCTCAGATGGTCAGCACCACTCCGAAGTTCACGAGGGTCTTGAACCCCGCCAATTTGGCTTCAACCTCATAACTGCCGGGCTGAAGGACCGGAACTCGGTAGATCCCGGAGTCGTTGGTGGTGGCTGTTCGAGCGGTGTTGGTGGCTTCATTACGAATCACCACGGAGACTCCAGGAAGCATTCCTCCGCTGCTGTCTGTGGCCACCCCCATGAGGGTGCCCGTACCCGTCTGGGCGCGAATCGGAAACACCCAAAACAAAAGGATCAATACGGATAAAGGCCAGACCACTACTGTCTGGCGTGCAAATTTCTTACTCATCCAGCTTCCTCTCGGTTAGAATTCCACCTGCCCCGGCCCACCTCCAAGGAAACTCCCTCTGCTGGGAATCGCGGCTCCTGCTCCAGACTCCACGTCGTCGGACCAGCCAGGCCCACCCGAGGCGTCTTCGGCATAACTTCTGCATTGCCATAAGCATTCGCTGAACACAGCAAGGCTGAACGCACCCAACGGTGCTTAGTTATCACAGCCATATGACAAGCCCGACCCAACTGAGAACGCAGTCCTCCCCTGCGTAAAGTCCTTTGAAAGCCACGGAAGTTGGCGGGTTGATGGAAAGATGTTATGGCTCAATCGCTCTACCCTATTTTTTGGGAGGTCAAGGCTTGTTCTTCAATCGTTTCGCCCATTAGGTCCTTCGACCCGCCGCTAGCCAGAATCCTGCAGAATCCCGGCTTGAAGTCTATCAGCATGGGTAGGGTAGGACTGTGACGGACATCACCAAAATCGATCCCTTGCGAAATCGTCCCAATCCCTCTCGATCGATTGACCTCCCCACTATTATCCCTATAACTTATTAATTTTTAGTGATTTACAGAACATGAGCTTCGATCTTTCAGGGTAACTTGACATCATTGAGAAGCGTTCAATAAGATTCGGCTCTCTTCGCACGGGGTAGAAGCTGTTCGACACGGGGACCTTGCAGTGACCTTGATTGTTTTTTACGGATTGGCAGCAACCGCTGTTACAGCTGCTATTCTGGTGGTTCTCATGAACCGGGCTGTTTACAGTGCATTGGCTCTGATTGTCTGCTTTGGAGCCACAGCCGGGCTGTTCTTCCAACTCGGGGCACGGTTCATCGCGGCCGTCCAGGTCATCGTCTATGCAGGGGCCATCATGGTCCTCTTTCTCTTCGTGATCATGCTGTTGGATCCCGAATCGGAGGTGTTTCTCCCCAGTCGCTTGAAGAAAGTTCCTGGTTTCGCACTGGCCTTTGCGGTGTTGTTCACCCTGATACTCTTTCAGGCTGCGGATCGCTGGACCGCCGCTCAAGTTCTTACCGGCCCGATTGCAGTCACCGAGGGGGCCTCCTGGCCGGGTGGAGAAATCGAGACCCTTGCCCACTCCCTCTTTCGGGATTACTTACTGCCCTTTGAAGTCACTTCGATTCTCATCCTGGTGGCTGTCCTGGGAGCGGTTGTTCTGACTAGACAACACCACGAAAAAGAATGATCTCAGCAACCCATTATCTGACTCTAGCAGCGATCTTGTTTGCCATTGGAACCGTGGGGGTGATCACTCGGCGAAATGTGATCACCATGTTCATGTGTGTGGAGTTAATGCTCAATGCGGTGAATTTGACTTTCATCACCTTCTCTCGTTTTCTGGACCAGATCGATGGCCAGATCTTTGTTTTTTTCGTCATGACGGTCGCCGCGGCAGAGGCAGCTGTGGGTCTGGCACTGATCGTCGTCCTTTCTCGCCACACTGGCACACTTGATGTGGATCAAGCGAACACGATGAAGTGGTGAGTGGTGCTGGAACATTACTGGATTCTGATACTATTTCCTCTGCTCGGTGCCGCAATCAATGGTATTCTGGGTCGGCGTTTCCCTCACCCCGTAATCGCCTGGCTCTCTTGCTCAATGGTTGCCTTGAGCTTTCTGGTGGCACTACTCTCTTTTTTCAACTTCATTCGACTACCCGAAGACCAGCGCATTATTACCCATCACCTTTTCACTTGGATCCAGTCGGGCAACTTCGTTTCTGAGGTCTCCTTTCTTCTGGACCCTCTTTCAATGGTGATGATTCTCGTGGTCACAGGGGTAGGGTTTCTCATCCACATCTACTCCCTGGGCTACATGGCGGGCCAGAGTGGATACTACCGCTATTTCGCCTACTTGAATCTCTTCATTTTTATGATGAGCGTGCTGGTCCTTGCCGACAACTATCTTCTGATGTTTGTCGGTTGGGAAGGCGTGGGCCTGTGCTCTTACCTTCTCATCGGATTCTACTTTGAGAAGAAAAATGCCGGAGACGCTGCAAAAAAAGCTTTTATCCTCAACCGAATCGGAGACGTTGGTTTTCTCATCGGAGTCTTTTTGATCTTCCGCACCTTTGAAAGCGTTCAATACCTCACTGTATTCCAAGCAGTCTCGGAACAATTCGCGGTGATGGGAACGGAGTTTGGGGTCTTGGGAGCCATTACCCTGTTGCTATTCATCGGTGCCACGGGTAAGAGCGCACAGGTTCCCTTGTACGTCTGGCTCCCGGACGCGATGGAGGGTCCCACACCTGTGAGTGCCCTGATTCATGCCGCCACCATGGTCACTGCCGGCGTCTATATGATCGCTCGTTCGGCCCCACTCTACAGTCGCGCTCCCGAAACGCTTTTCATCATTGCGGTCGTGGGCATCAGCACGGCTTTACTGGCCGCACTGATTGCCACCGTCCAGAGAGACATCAAGAAAGTCCTCGCTTACTCAACCATAAGCCAACTGGGCTATATGTTTTTGGCGATAGGTGTGGGAGCCTTCGGTGCCGGCGTCTTCCATTTGCTGACCCACGCTTTCTTTAAGGCACTCCTTTTTCTCGGCTCTGGGAGTGTGATTATGGCACTTCATCATGAACAGGATCTTTTCAACATGGGAGGGTTGCGCAAATACTTGCCCGTGACCTTCTACACCATGTGGATGGGTGCTCTTGCCCTTGCAGGCGTGCCTTTGTTTTCAGGATTCTTTTCCAAAGATGCCATTCTCTGGAAGACCTTCGCGGCTGGAAACGAAGCCCTTTGGCTGATGGGAGTGGTGGTGGCGGGATTGACCGCATTTTATATTTCCCGCCTCATGTTTCTCGCCTTTCACGGAAGGGAGCGATCGGAGAAGCAACACCAGGGCGCTCCTGATCCTTCGCCCAAGGAGCCCTCCTGGTCTGTCACCCTACCTTTGATCATTCTGGCCGGGTTCTCCCTGTTGGCTGGGTTCCTTGGGCTCCCCAGCTATTGGGGAAGCAATCGGCTGGAGGAATTCCTGGCGCCTTCCTTCCGCTTTCAATTTAGTGGACAGCCAGCCGCCGCCATGGAACACGCACACCTTACAGAGGTCATCCTCACCCTGGTCACTCTTGCAGTGGCCTTCTTCGGTTTCGCCTTGGCCTATCACTTTTACATCAAAAACCCCCAAGTTGCGGTGCGCCTGGCCAATCGCTTTTCCTGGCTCTATTCTTTGCTCCGGAGGAAGTTCCTTGTAGACGAAATATACGATTGGCTGCTGGTAGGACCGGTACAGCGGCTTTCCCAAACCATCCTCTGGAAGGGTATGGACGTGCGTGTGATTGATGGACTGGTTCATGGGACCGCATCCCTGATGCAGGCATGGAGCCACCGAGTGAAGCGCATCCAGAGTGGTTACGCGCGCCTCTATGCGACCTGGATCCTGGGTGGAGCCCTCCTCATCCTTTTCTATTACTACTGGATCTCCCCATAGATCATGTTTGGAACGGAATTACAGTTAACCCTCTTACTCTTGATACCCGGCTTTGGGGCCTTGGTGATTGCTTTCGTTCCCAGCAGGAAGATTCACTTGCTCAGAGGCACATCTCTGTTTTTCACTTCCATCACGTTCCTCTATTCTCTCCTGTTTTTCACTCACTTTGACCCCGGGGCCGAGACCATGCAGTTTGTCCAGAAGGTGCCCTGGTTGAATGTCGGGGTTCTCCACATCCACTATCACGTGGGAATGGACGGCATCAGTCTTTTCCTGGTGATCTTGACCACATTTCTGATGCCTCTAGCCATACTGGCAAGTTGGGGCATAGAGAAGAAAGTCAGACCCTACATGTTTTTCATGCTTCTGCTGGAAGTGGGCATGATTGGGGTTTTTGTGTCGCTTGATCTGATCCTCTTCTACCTCTTTTGGGAGACCACGCTCATTCCTATGTACTTTCTGATCGGTGTGTGGGGGGGAGAGCGTCGCGTCTATGCAGCGGTTAAGTTTTTCATTTACACCATGGCTGGATCCTTGCTCATGTTGGCCGCAATCCTCACCCTTTACTTTTTTAATGAAGCCCAGAACTTTGACCTGGTGGAAATCACCCAGAGGCTCTCGCTGAATCAAATCATACTGCCCTTTCCCGTCGAACTTCTACTCTTTCTGGCCTTCTTCCTAGCATTTGCCATTAAAGTACCCCTTTTTCCTTTTCATACCTGGCTTCCGGATGCGCACGTTGAAGCGCCTACGGCAGCCTCGGTCATTCTTGCCGGCGTGCTGCTCAAGATGGGCACTTACGGTCTTCTCCGTTTCTGCCTGCCGCTGTTTCCCAGAGCATCTGCCGCCTTGGCCCCGGCTATTTCCCTTTTAGCCATTGTGGGCATTATCTATGGTGCCTTGGTGGCTTTGGTGCAAACCGATGTCAAGAAACTTGTTGCCTACTCTTCGGTTAGCCATATGGGCTTTGTCGTTTTAGGGATTTTTGCCTTCAATCTTCAGTCCATTGAGGGTGCGACTTTTCAAATGTTGAGCCACGGGCTCTCTACAGGCGCCCTCTTCTTGCTGGTGGGGATGCTTTACGATCGTCGCCACACCCATCTGATCCAGGATTTCGGGGGCTTAGCCCATGTCATGCCCCGCCTTGCAGCACTTTTCATGGTCATCATGTTGAGCAGCATTGGGCTTCCGGGTCTGAACGGATTTGTCGGAGAGTTTCTGATTTTGCAGGGCACTTTCCTGGAGAATGCCGGGCGTGCCGCCTTTGCCGCCTCGGGCATCGTGCTTTCGGCGATTTACATGTTGTGGGTCTATCAACGAGTTTTCATGGGAGCTGTCCAGAACGATCAAAACCGTACTCTGACGGATCTCAATGTCCGGGAAACCGTCATCCTGGTGCCCATAGTCCTTCTGGTGGTGTGGATGGGACTTTATCCCGGCACGTTTTTGCGCAGGATGGACACCTCCGTTCAAAAGGTAGTGGATCGGATCGAGCAGGTTCGCGAACCTCAAATTTACCGGGTGGAGTACCGTGGACATTAACTACACAGCTGTTTTGCCCGAAATCATCCTCTCCCTGGTGGGCATCTCGATTATGCTCCTGACTCCCTTTGTTCCCAGGGAGCGGCAGACACATCTCGGATACCTTGCCCTGGCAGGTATTGTCCTGGCATTTTTCGGTGTCGCTATGGGATGGGGCCAGACCGACTTGGCCTTCTTTGAAATGATCTTTCAGGATGACTTCGGCCAATTCTGCAAGATTTTTTTCCTGTTCGTAAGCACGGTGATCCTCTTGATCTCGATGAATTACCTGGAACAGGAAAAACTGTTTCAGGGCGAGTTCTTTGCTCTGCTACTCTTCGCTACCGTCGGTATGCTGTTCATGGCTACAAGCGCCGATCTCATTATGACTTTCGTGGGCTTGGAGGTCCTTTCCATCTCGACCTATGTTCTGGCAGGTTTCAAGGAACGAGAAAGGAAATCAAGCGAAGCGGCTTGGAAGTATTTCTTACTGGGTGCCTTCTCCACCGCCTTCCTTCTGTACGGCATTGCCTTTGTTTACGGAGCAACCGGATCGACAAAGTATTTGCAGATCGCTGAGGCCATCCAGGCCTCACCTGACTACTCACTCATACTCCTTGTAGGAGTGGGTCTCATGCTGGTGGGTTTTGGTTTCAAGGTCGCCCTGGCTCCCTTCCATGCTTGGACACCGGATGTGTACGAAGGCGCTCCAATTCCCATCATGGCCCTCCTGGCCGTGGCTTCAAAGGGGGCTGCCCTACTCGCCCTTGCCCGAATTCTCTATCAGGTCTTACCGGACCTCAGCCAACAATGGCAAGCCATCTTATGGCCTTCGGCCGTGCTAACCATGGCCATTGGCAACATCGCTGCGCTGACGCAATCCAACATCAAGCGAATGCTGGCCTACTCTTCCATTGCTCATGCCGGATATCTGCTGGTGGGCCTCACCGCCCACAATTCTTTGGGCACCCAAGGCATCCTTTTTTACCTGGTGGCTTATGCCTTGATGACCTTGGGAGCTTTGACCGTGGTACAGATCGTGGGGCGTCGGGAAGAACAACATACCACGATCGAGGACTACAACGGCTTGGGCTATCGATATCCGTTCCTGGGTATCGCACTTTCAGTTTTCTTGATTTCCCTGGCTGGAATCCCTGCCACGGCCGGCTTTATGGGCAAGCTGTTTGTTTTTTCCGCCGCTGTGCAGAGCCAGATGTACGGGTTGGTGGTCATCGCTCTTGTGACTTCGGCAATAGGTATTTACTATTACCTCAGGGTGATCGTATCTATGTATATGGGCGAGTTTAAGAAAGAGGAGATTCCCATCACGATTTCCATGCCGATGCGCATCATTCTCACCCTTATGGTGTTGGGAACCCTTTACCTGGGAATCCTACCGGGAATCCTTCTAAACCTGGCAGAGGAGGCAGCGAGCTTTTGAAAGAAGCCAAGAAAAAACTGGAGGACGAGATCAGGAAGCTGGGTCGAGAATTAAAAGAGGAAATCCCGAAGGCCCTGAAAACAGCCGCGGACATGGGAGACCTGAGTGAAAACGCGGAATATCAGGCGGCTAAGGAAAGACAGTCTTTTCTTCAAGCCAGGCTGGCCCAGCTGCGGGAGCGACTGGCCACACTCTCCATGGTCAATCTCAGCAAAATCCCCACCGACAAGGTTTCCTATGGTTCGAAGGTGGTGCTTTTGGATTTGGACACCGATAAGGAGGTGACCTACAAATTGGTGAGCAGCGAAGAATCGAACGTCAAGGAAGGACTGATCTCAACCGCCTCTCCGATCGGACAGAGCCTCATGGGACGCGAAGAAGGAGATGAGGTGCAGATCCGAACCCCGGGTGGAGTCAAAAACTACGAGATCGTCCAGTTCACCACCCTCCATGATGGGTAGAACCCAATGTGCAAAACCGGCTGATCCAGATTTCTTGTGTAGGGGCGCAACCAAAATCAAGTGGAGTTTTGAGACAGCGTCTGACGGGCGCCCATACACACCTCAATCAAGATGATTTGAGAGAGTCTTTCTAATCCGTTTCCTCTGTCGTGCTCTGCTGATAGAGTCTTGAACCCTTGGCAAAATCATTCTCCAGACGTTGCTTGAGGATGACGTTGTTTCCATAGATGTTCTCAATCTTGCGGACTTCTGCCAGCGCACCATCGGGCGACTCAAGCAGGATCAAGCGAGCCGCCTTTCCGGGAATGATCCACTTAACATCCAACAGGGTTTGCCCTTCCGAGACATCGTTGGTGAGCATTCCCACCTGCCGCCACTGCCTAGAACCCTGAGACCACAGAGAAACCCCGCTGAAACCCATGATCATCATCACGATAAGAAACTTCCGTAGCATAAAGCTCATCATACTCCACGAAGCTGACTAGAGCCCGTAGGATGCACAAGTTCTGGTCACGATGAAGGGTAGAGGCGAACCGGAGGCTCGCCAGGCGTGGCAAACAACAAGGGCGGTGCAGCACTCCGGATCATTTCTTCACTCTACTCAGATGAAGGCGGCGTCTCTACGGTAGAAAACGAATGCGTCATCCGGGCTAGATCGGGCTAGAAATCCTGGCTTAAACCAAGATTGATTCACTCAGTTGGTGTAAAATAGAGATGACATGAAGGAAGCCTTTCGCCAATTCTTCAAACAGAAGCGCCATCATTTCTTTTGGGCTTCTTATGGCCTACTGGTACTGGTCGTAGCCATCCTGGGAATGGTAGGGGGCTTACTGTTCGGGTATGCCATCGATCTGCCTGAAGTGGAACAGCTCGAGCAAGAACGGCCCAATATTGTCTCCTATGTTTACTCTGAAGACGGCCGAGTTTTAGGCCAGTTTGCCCTGGAGAAAAGGATCCTGCTCACCTACGAGCAGATTCCTGAAAACCTGAAGAACGCGATTTTAGCCGCCGAGGATGCTGATTTCTTCCGACATTCCGGGATCGACTTTCGGCGACTCTTCGTCACCCTGGTGCGGGACATCCTGCTGAGCGAGAGAAAGGGTGCCTCAACCCTGACCATGCAGTTGAGCAAACTCCTCTTTACCGGGTCCGAGAAAACGATTGAGCGCAAAATCAAGGATATGCTTTTTGCCCTGGAAATTGAGCAAAACTACTCCAAAGAGCAGATTTTCACATTTTACTGTAATCAGATTTATATGGGCCACGGAACCTATGGTATCGCCTCTGCCGCAGACTTTTACTTCAACAAGCCCCTCGATGAATTTACACTGGCGGAAAGTGCGCTGCTGGCAGGTATTATCCAGGTCCCCGGACGGCACTCCCCCATCAACCATCCAGATGATGCGACCAGGCGCCGAAACTCGGTCTTACGACAGATGTACGACAAGGGCTTTATCACTGCACGCGCCCTGCACGAGGCTCAGGCTGAGCCCCTCTTGGTTCGTGGAAGAAACTATGAGCAGAGCCCGGCCCCCTATTTCATCGAGTGGGTTCGACAGTACCTGGAGAGAAACTACTCCACGGAGCAGATTTGGGAAGGCGGGCTGAAAATCTATACCACCCTCAACTACGACATTCAGGTGGCGGCTCGCAGGACTCTGCGGGAAGGACTCAAGAAGTTCGACAAGGAGACCCATAAAGGGGCTGGCTTCATCGAAAATATCTTGGAACAGGGTCAGGATCTGGACACCTATGTTCATCCTGAGTGGCGGCAGATTTTTTACGAAGGCCAGATCGTTCATGGCTTGGTGATGAAATCCACCCCCAAG